>NZ_JBLFFN010000012.1:0-177002 GCF_051400855.1 Variovorax stachyos
TGCTTCGTGAACTGACTTGCCGCGGCTGTTTGAGCAGAGTGAACGAAGTGAACGTCGCGAGTTCCGCGGCAGGCCGGCTGCGCGAGCATCGCAGGGGAGTCGGCGCAAAGCGCCGACCGCCACAGTGGCACGCCGCACCGCACACCCGCAGGCGCCTTTGCAGCGCGCGACGCTTCCCCAGCCCCGGGGCCCACCCACCCTGCAAAACCGAGACCTGGTGTCAGATCGCAGCCAGCGCCTGCCCCAAATCCGCACGCAGATCTTCCAGGTCCTCTACTCCCACCGACAGCCGCACCAACCCATCGCCAATACCCAGCCGCGCCCGCGTCTCGGCCGGAATGGTGGCGTGCGTCATGATGGCCGGGTGCTCGATCAGGCTCTCCACGCCGCCCAGGCTCTCGGCCAGCGAGAAGATGCGCACCGCCTCCAGGAAGCGCCGCGTACCGGCGAGATCGGTCTTCAAATCGATCGAGATCATCCCGCCGAAGCCTTGCGGCATCTGCTGCTTCGCCAACTCGTGCTGCGGGTGCGAAGCCAGTCCCGGGTAGTGCACGCGCGCCACTTGCGGTTGCGCCTCGAGCCATTGCGCGAGCGCCAGCGCGCTGCTGCAATGCCGCTCCATGCGCAGCGCCAGGGTCTTCACGCCGCGCAGCGTGAGGAAGCTGTCGAAAGGCCCGGCGATCGCACCCACCGAGTTCTGCAGGAAGCCCAGGCGCTCCCGCAGGGGCGCATGTCGCGCCTCGCTGCCGACCACGGCCACGCCGCCGATCACGTCCGAATGGCCGTTGAGGTACTTGGTGGTCGAGTGCACCACGATGTCGAAGCCGAGTTCCAGCGGCCGCTGCACCCAGGGGCTGGCGAAGGTGTTGTCGGCCACGCAGAGGATGTCGCGCTCGCGGCAGATCGCGGCGATGGCGCGCAGGTCGGCCAGCCGCAGCAGGGGATTGGTGGGCGTTTCGACCCACACCATGCGCGTCTCGGGCGTCAGCGCCTCCAGCAGCCGCGCCGGATCGGTCAGGTCGACGAAGCTGAAGCGGTGGCCCGCGCTGCGCGCGCGCACGCGCTCGAACAGGCGGAAGGTGCCGCCATAGACGTCGTCGCCCGAGACCACGTGGGCATTGGCATCCAGCAGCTCCAGCGTGGTCGAGATCGCGGCGAGGCCGGAGGCGAATGCAAAAGCTGCCGAGCCGCCTTCGAGGTCTGCCACGCAGCGCTCCAGCGCCCAGCGCGTGGGGTTGTGCGAGCGGCCGTAGTCCAGGCCCTTGTGCACACCGGGGCTCTGCTGCACATAGGTGGAGGTGGCGTAGATGGGCGGCATGATCGCGCCGGTGGAAGGGTCGGGCGACTGGCCGGCGTGGATCACGCGGGTGGCGAATGCGAGGCCGTCGTGGGAGTTCTCGTCTTGGCTCACTTCAGCTTTCTCCGCAGATGGTTGAGCAGGTCGGTACGGGTGATGAGGCCGTGGAAGCCGGCCTCGTCCGCGATCATCGCGACCAGGCCGCGGTCGAGCACGGCTTCGAGCTCGGCCAGGCTGGCGCTGGCAGGCAAGGTCTCGGGCAGGTCGGTCATCGCGCTCTTCACGCTCGAGCGGAAGCGGTCGGCGTCCGTGTGCACGCTCATCAGCAGGTCGGACTCGTCGATCACGCCGACGAGCTGCGTGCCCTCCAGCACCGGCAGCTGCGACACGTCGGCCAGGCGCATGCGCTGGAAGGCGGTGAGCAGCGTGTCGTCTGGGCCGACGCTGATCACGCTACCCTCTTCGAAGCGGCGCGACACCACGTCGCGCAGGTCGCCGAAGCGCTCGCGCGCGAGCAGGCCCTGGTCGAGCATCCACTGGTCGTTGTAGACCTTGGAGAGGTAGCGGGTGCCCGTGTCGCACACGAAGCTCACCACCCGCAGCGGCTTCGTCTGCTCGCGGCAGAAGCGCAGCGCCGCCGCCAGCAACGTGCCGGTGGAGGAGCCGCCGAGAATGCCTTCGGTCCGCAGCAGCTCGCGCGCGGAGCCGAAGCTCTCCTCGTCGCTGATCGAATAGGCCTTCTTCACGCCGGAGAGATCGGCGATGCCCGGGATGAAGTCCTCGCCGATGCCTTCCACTGCCCACGACCCGGCCTCGCCCACGGTGCCGCTGCGCGTGTACTCGGCGACCACCGATCCTTCCGGGTCGGCCAGCACGAAGAAGAGCGCTGGCTGCACTTCGCGGAAGTAACGCGTGAGCCCGGTGACGGTGCCGCCCGAGCCGACGCCGACGACGATGGCGTCCACGTCGTGTCCGCACTGCTGCCAGATCTCGGGGCCGGTGCTGGCGGCATGCGCGAGCGGGTTGTCGGGGTTGTTGAACTGGTCGGCGAAAAAGGCGCCGGGAATTTCCCGGGCGAGGCGCGCCGCGTAGTCCTGGTAGTACTCGGGATGGCCCTTGCCCACGTCCGAGCGCGTGGTGTGGACCTCCGCGCCCAGCGCCTTGAGATGCAGGACCTTTTCGGTCGACATCTTGTCGGGCACCACCAGCACCACGCGGTAGCCCTTGGCACGCGCCACCAGCGCCAGGCCCAGGCCGGTGTTGCCGGCCGTGGCCTCGACCACCGTGCCGCCGGGTCGCAGGCGCCCGTCGCGCTCGGCGCCATCGATCATCGCGACGCCCACGCGGTCCTTGATCGAGCCGCCAGGGTTCTGCGACTCGAGCTTGAGGAACAGGGTGCAGGGCCCGGTGTCCAGGCGCGTGACGCGCACCAGGGGCGTGTTGCCGATCAGGTCCAGGACAGCGGGGCGGGTCTCGGTCGTCATGCGGTCACCTCTCGCACGATCGTAGCCGCGCCGCGCCTATTCCGCTGCGCGCCTGAGCGTCTCCACCACCGGCCTGCGCAGCACCTCGCGCAGGCCCCACCAGCCGGCTGCCAGCGCCAGCACGGCGCCGGCCAGCGAGCCGGCGATCGGCACCAGCGGCGAGGCGGTCCAGCTGAAGTCGAACACGTAGCGTGCCAGGCCCCAGCCGATGAGCGAAGCCACGATGCTCGCCAGAAAGCCCGCCAGCAGGCCCACGCCCACGAGCTCCGCACGCTGCACCTGCCGCAGCAGGCTGCCGCGCGCGCCCACCGCGCGCATCACCGCGAACTCGCGGGCCCGCTCCTCGCGCGTGGCGGTGACCGCCGCGAACAGCACCACCAGGCCCGCCGCGAGGGTGAAGCTGAACAGGAACTCGACCGCGCGGATCACCTGGTCGAGCACGCGCTGCACCTGGCCGATGGTGGCGCTCATGTCCACGTTGGTGACATTGGGGAAGGTGCGCACCAGGGCGTTGTCGAAGCCCGGGCGGTCGGGCGCGCGGAAGGCGCTCATGTAGGTGACGGGGACATCGCCGCCGAGCGAGCTCACGGTGTACATCACGAAGAAGTTGGCGTGCATCGAGCCCCAGTCGACCTTTCGCACGGAGGTGATGCGGGCCTCGTTCTGCTGGCCACCGATGTCGAAGCGCAGCCGGTCGCCGAGCTTGAGGCCCAGCGTCTCCATCAGGCCCTGCTCCACGCTGACCTCGCCCTGCTTCCCGGGTTCCCAGGTGCCGGCCACCACCTCGTTGTGCGGCGGGCGCTCGGCCGCGTTGCTGAGGTTGAACTCGCGGTCGACCAGGCGCTTGGCGCGGTCGTCCGCATAGTCGTCGGGCGAGACCGGCTTGTCGTTGATGGCGACCAGCCGGCCGCGGATCATCGGATACCAGTCGTACTTCTGGACGCCGCCGGCCTGGAGCGTCTGGCGGAAGGCCTCGCTCTGGTCGGGCATCACGTTGATCACGAAGCGGTTGGGCGCATCGGGCGGCGAGGCGCGGCGCCAGCTCGCGACGAGGTCGGTACGCAGCAGCACCAGCAGCACCAGCGCGAGCAGGCCCACGGCCAAGGCACTGACCTGCACCACCGTGTAGGCGGGGCGGGCCGAGATCTGGCGCGTGGCCAGCACCAGCCAGCGCGGCGCGGTGGTCTCGTTGACGCTGCGGCGCAGCAGCAGCACCGCCAGCCAGCTCAGCAGGGCGAAGACCGCTACCGCAGCCGCGAAGCCGCCCACGGCGATCAGGCCCAGTTTGAGATCACTGCTGGCCGCCACCAGGAGCGCCGCGAAGCCGGCCACGCCGAGCCCGAGTACGGCAATGGAGGCCGGCTTGAGGTTGCCCACGTCTCGGCGGATCACGCGCAGCGGCGGCACCTGGGCAAGCTGCAGTACCGGCGGCAGGCCGAAGGCGAAGAGCAGCGTCAGCCCCATGCCGAGCCCGAACGCCACCGGCCACGGACCGGGCGCGGGCAGCGAGGTCTCGACCAGGCCGGCGAGCAGCACCACGAAGACGTAGTGCACGGCGAAGCCGATCGCGACGCCGAGTGCGCTGGCCGCGAGGCCGATGGCGGCGAACTCGAAGGCATAGGCCTGCGCGATGGTGCGCTGGCTCTGGCCCAGCACACGCAGCATGGCGCAGTCGTCGAGATGGTTGGCCGCGAAGCCGCGCGCCGCCAGCGCCACCGCAACTGCCGACAACAGGGCCGCGAGCAGCGCGACCAGGTTGAGGAATTTCTCGGCGCGGTCCAGTGTCTGGCGCATTTCGGGCCGGCCGCTCTCGAAGGAGTCGAGGCGGATGCCGCGCACCTCGCCCTTCTTGAGGGTCGCGTCGGCCCAGTCGCTGAATCGCTTGACCGCGAGGGTGTCCCCGGCGACCGCGAAGCGATAGCTGACACGGCTGGCCGGCTGCACGAGCCCGGTGCGCGGCACATCGGCCTTGTTGAGCATCACGCGCGGCGCGAAGCTCATGAAGCCGGCGCCGCGGTCGGGCTCCAGCGTGATCACGCGTGCGATGCGCAGGCCGGCGTCGCCCAGCAGCAGCGTGTCGCCCATCTTGAGGCCCAGCGCCTCCAGCAGCGAGGCATCGACCCAGACTTCGCCGGGCGCGGGCACCTCGCGCGTGGGCTGCCCCGGCGCGCCGGGCGCGGTGCTGACCTGCAGGCTGCCGCGCAGCGGATAGCCGCCTTCCACTGCCTTCAGGGCCACCAGCTTGGCCGCGCCGCCCTGCTCTTCGCTGGCGCGCGCCATGGTCGGGAAGCCGAAGGTGCTGGCGGTCTGCAGGCCGAGCGAGCGAGCGCGCTCGATGAAGGGGGCGGGCGTGGGGTTGTCGCTCGCCAGCACGGCGTCGCCGCCGATCAGCTGGCGCGCATCGCGCTGCAGGCCGCCCTTGAGCCGGTCGGCGAAGAAACCTACCGCCGTCAGCGCCGCGACGGCGAGCAGCACGGCGACGATGAGAAGGCGCAGCTCACCGGCACGCAGATCGCGCCAGAGCGTGCGCCAGCCGAGACGAATGGAGGCATTCATGGGCTGCACGATAGCCGATGCAGCCGCGCCATCATGCTGCGGGCCCATCCCGCAAGGGGATTCGTGTGCGAGCGGCGCCGAGCGTGGAGCGGATCACCACGTCACAACCCGGCCGGCCGCGCGCGGCAATTCACGGGGCCTTGGGCGGTTCCCGGGGAGCCTGCTGCTGCGATTCCGCGGGCGGCTGGCGCGATTCCTCGGGCCCTTTCTGGGGCACCTGCACCCAGTCCCGCCTGCAATCGCGGACCTCGGGGAAATAGCCCTCGGGATCCTGGCAATAGAGCCTCATGACAGGCGATGGGGCGACGGGCGCCACGTGGTAGACCGGAGGCGCGTAGTAGGCCGGGTAGTACACGGGCCCGTAGTGCACGGGGTAGTGGTAGCGCGGATAGTAATAGGCCGGGAAACCGATCCCGGCGCCGATGAAAACGGCGGAACGGCGATGGTGGTGGTGCCTGGGGAAGAACCCGCGGTGAACCGGAAATGCGGCAACGCCGCGAAACTGCGCCGGATGCGCGTGGCGATGACCGTGGAAAGCCCCACCATGGAAACCACGGCCGCCCAGGCCGCCCTTGTGCGCGAAAGTGGGCATGGCGGCGCCCGCCGCGGCGGCGAACAGGGCGGCCAGGACAAGCTTGTTCATGGCGACCTCCTCGAAAGAAGATCGTTGGACCACCGGACCGGAACCGAGTTCGCGCGTTTTACCGAAGCGCGAGTGCGGGCTGCAGTTCCAGCCGGTCGGCGCCCGCATAGCAAACGAAGCGCCTGTTCGTCGCGCGGCCGATCGCGCAGAGACCGACCCGGGTTGCGACCTCGTGGCCCATCTGCGTGATGCCGCTGCGCGAGACCACGATGGCCACGCCCATCTGGGCCGACTTGATCACCATCTCGCTGGTGAGGCGCCCGGTGGTGTAGAACACGCGCCCGCCTTCGAGCCGCCCGGGCGGCTGCATCGCGATCCAGCCTGCGATGGTGTCGATGGCGTTGTGGCGGCCCACGTCCTCGACGAAGCACTGCATGTGCGCATCGTCGTCGCCATCGCCGAGCGTGAACAGCGCGCAGCCGTGCACCGAGCCGGCCGACTTGTAGGTGCTCTCCTGGAGCCGGATCGCGTTGACCAGCGCGTAGAGCTGCGACTGGCGCATGCGCGTCGCAGGCAGCTCCAGGCGATCGATGCCGGCCATCAGCTCGCCGAACACGCTGCCCTGGCCGCAGCCGGTGGTGACTACCTTCCTGGCAGTGCGCTCTTCGATGCGATCGATGCCGGCGTGGGTCTTCACGGCCGCGGCGCCCACTTCCCAGTCGACCGTGATCGATTCGACGTCCGCCGCGGACTCGATGAGCCGCTGGTTCAGCAGATAGCCGAGCACCAGCAGCTCCGGCTGGGCGCCGAGTGTCATCAGGGTCACGAGCTCGCGCCGGTCGACGTAGACCGTCAGGTCGCGTTCGGCCGGAATCGAGACCCGGCCGCGCTCGCCATGCTCGTCGACGACTTCCACTTCGCGCGTGAGCTCGGCGCGGGCCGAGGTCAGGCGCGGAAGCGGCGGGGCATGCGTCACTGTTTCGGCGTGGGATTGGCGGCCGCGGCGGGCTGGTTGGTGCTCGGCGGGGAGGAGGCGTTGCCGGGCGGCGAGTGGGCGCCCGCTGCCTCGATCGGTTTCTGCTCAGGAGGCGTGAACGCGAAGGGCCCGGGGTCGGCGCAGGCCGGCAGGGGAATCGGCGGCGGCAGCTGCTTGCCGGCCGCTGCCGCATCCGCGCGGTACTTGGCCGCCACCTTGTCCTGCGACATGCACAACTGGTAAGCGTCGACCTTTGCGGTCCATGCGGTCCTGGCGGCGGTCTCGGCGGCCTTGGCCTTGGCTTCGGGCGTGTCGGGCGGTGGGGGCAGCTTGGCGAATGCGGTGCCGGCGAGCGCCAGGCCGCAGGCGATCACGATCTTCTTCATGAGGGGTTTCCTTCGACGCGGGCGGTGTTCACCGGCATGGCCGGGGCAGGCTCGGCGCTGCGCTTTGCCGGGATCTTGCCGGCGGCGATGTCGTCGTACCAGTACTCGTGGTGCTCGCGCGCCCAGGTCTCGTCCACGTAGCCGTGGCGCATGGCAGCGTAGGCGCCCGTCATGCCCAGCGTGCCGATGAAGATGTGGCCGAGGATCATCGCCATCATCAGCATCGTCGCGACCCCATGGATCATGTGCGCCACCTGCATCTCGCCGCGCGTGTAGACGAAGCCGGGCAGCAGCTTGTCGAGGAACAGGCCCGATCCGGCGACGATGGTGCCCAGCACCAGCACGCCGCCCCAGAAGACGAGCTTCTCGCCGGCATTGAAGCGGTGCGATGGCACCTCCTTGCCGCCGAACAGGCCCCCGAACTTGGCCAGCCATTTCAGGTCGGCCATGCGCGGCACGTTGTCTCGCACGAAGGTAATGAACATCAGCACCAGCGTGACCACGAACAGCGGCCCGACGAAGTTGTGGATGGTCTTGAGCGCGTAGGTCAAGCCGCCGAAGAGCGTCGCGCCGATGATCGGCAGCAGGAAGAACTGGCCGAAAGCCATCACCAGCCCAGAGACGGCCAGCACCACGAAGGCGATCGCGTTGGACCAGTGGGTGGCGCGCTCGAAGGGCGTGAAGCGCTCGATCTTGCGACCCGTCGGCGCACCGTGCAGACGGATCGGTCCGTGGGTGAAGTAGTAGATGGCGAGTGCCAGCACGACCACGAAGAGCAGCGCCGCACCGTAGGGAATGATCCAGTCGTTGCGCACCTGGCGCCAGGCCTCGCCTGCGTTGGTCAGGCGCGACCCGGGGTACTTCACGAAAGGCTGGATCAGGTTGCCGGCCTCGGGCGCCTGCGAAGCGGGCAGGCTGCTGTAGCCGGTCACGCCCTGCCCCACCTGCCGCCACATCGGCGCGTTGTTGCCGGGCTGCACCTTCATGCGCTCGGCGTTGCTCTGTTGAAAGTAGTTCGGATCGGCGCTGGCTTCCGGCTTGACCTCGAAGATGTTCTGGCTGCGGATGCCACCGGGCTGCTGCGCCGCGGGTGCTTCGACAGAAGGCGCCTGTGGCGCGGGTGCGCCGCCGACCGCACCGCCTGCAGCGGGGTTCGGCGTCTGCGCCACGGCCAGGCCACAGGCCAGCGCGGCGGTGAGCGCCAGGGCGTTCAACAGCTTGTTGATGCAACTCATGCAGCAGCCTCCTTGCGCTTCTTCAGTTGTCGCGGGTGTAGTCGTTCTGGCCGTTCTGCGTGCGGACCTTGAGCTGCTGCTGCCAGGCGTTCTTGTCGCCCACTGTCCAGCCCGAGGCGGTGAACGCGGTGCCGGCGTTCGCCTGCGTGCCGGAGTTCGTGCCGGTGCTGGTGCCGGTCCAGGGCGCGGTGTCGTACTTCACGCCCTGGGCGTTGGTCTGCGGCTTCTCGCCGCAGGCCGCGAGCAGCGAGACGGCCGCAATCGCCGCAACCGCGATGAGGCCCGCGCGGCTCATTTCGTGCTCCCGTTGTTCGGCGTGCCGGCCTGCTGCGAGCCGTAGGCCGTGCCCCAGCCCCAGACCTCGGCGCCTTTGCCGCGATGCAGGACGCGGGTGCGGAAGATGTCGGCCACCACGTCACCGTCGCCGGCCAGCAGCGCCTTGGTCGAGCACATCTCGGCGCAGGCCGGCAACTTGCCCTCGGCCAGGCGGTTGCGCCCGTACTTCTCGAACTCGGCTTGCGAGCCGTTGGCCTCGGGGCCGCCGGCGCAGAAGGTGCACTTGTCCATCTTGCCGCGCGCGCCGAAGGTGCCCTGGGCCGGAAACTGCGGGGCGCCGAAGGGGCAGGCGTAGGAACAGTAGCCGCAGCCGATGCACACGTCCTTGTCGTGCAGCACCACGCCTTCTTCCGTGCGGTAGAAGCATTGCACCGGGCACACCGCCATGCAGGGCGCGTCGGAGCAATGCATGCAGGCCACCGAGATCGACTTCTCGCCCGGCACCCCGTCGTTGAGCGTGACGACCCGGCGGCGGTTCACGCCCCAGGGCACCTCGTTCTCGTTCTTGCAGGCAGTGACGCAGCCGTTGCATTCGATGCAGCGCTCGGCGTCGCAGACAAACTTCATTCGTGCCATTGCGCTTCCTTAGGCTTTCTCGATGTTGCAGATGGTGGTCTTGGTCTCTTGCATCATGGTCACGCTGTCGTAGCCATAGGTGGTCGAGGTGTTGATCGCCTCGCCGCGCACCACCGGCGCCGCGCCGGCCGGGTAGTACGCCAGCATGTCCGCCCCCTGCCAGCGGCCAGAGAAGTGGAAGGGCATGAACACGGTGTCGGGCGCCACACGCTCGGTGACCAGCGCCTGCACGTTGAGCCTGGCGCCGGTGGGCGTGTGGACCCAGGCGCGTTCGCCGTTGCGGATGTTCTTCTCGGCCGCGACCTTGGGGTTGATCTCCACGAACATCTCCTGCTGCAGCTCGGCGAGCCAGGGGTTGGAGCGGGTTTCCTCGCCGCCGCCCTCGTACTCGACCAGGCGGCCGGAGGTCATGATGTAGGGGAACTTCTCGGCCACCTTGTCCGCGATGTTCTTCTGCTGCACGCTCTTGTAGAGCGTGGGCAGCCGCCAGAAGGCCATCTTGTCGTCGTGCGTCGGGTACTTGGCCATCAGGTCCGGCCGGGTGCCGTAGAGCGGCTCGCGGTGCTGCGGGATCGCGTCGGGGAAGTTCCAGACCAGCGCGCGCGCCTTGGCATTGCCGAAGGGGTGGCAGCCGTGGTTCTTCATGGTCACGCGGATGATGCCGCCCGAGGAATCGGTCTTCCAGTTCTTGCCCTCGGCCTTGGCCTTCTCGGCGTCGGTGAGCTCGCCCCACCACCCGAGCTTCTTGAGCAGCAGGTGGTCGAATTCCGGATAACCGGTGGTGATCTCGGCGCCCACCGAATGCGAGCCGTCCTCGGCCAGCAGGTTCTTGCCGTTGCGCTCCACCCCGAAATTGGCGCGGAAGTTGCCGCCCCCGTCCATCACGTGACGGGTGGTGTCGTACAGATTGGCGCTGCCCGGGTGCTTGAGTTCGGGCGTGCCGTAGCAGGGCCAGGGCAGGCCGAAGTAGTCGCCCGTGAGGTCGTAGCCGTTGACCTTGTCCTTGCCGGTCTTGGCGCGCAGCGTGCGCACGTCGAAAGCGCCCATGTTGCGCATGTGCGCCTGCAGGCGCTCCGGACTCTGGCCGGTGTAGCCGATGGTCCAGCAGCTCTTGTTGATCTCGCGCAGGATGTCGTCGGGAATGGGCTCGTCCATGCCCTTGACCTTCTGCATGCGGTAGTTCTTGCTGAGCTCCTTGCCGAAGCCGAGCCGATCGGCGAACTGCTGCATGATCATGTGGTCGCTGCGGCTCTCCCACAGCGGCTCGATGACCTTCTCGCGCCATTGCAGCGATCGGTTCGAGGCGGTGACCGAGCCGCTGGTCTCGAACTGGGTGCAGGCCGGCAGCAGGTAGACCGCGCGCTTGGGGTTCTGGTCCTCGGGCCGGCCCGGCATGGCGGCCATGGCAGCGGTTGCCGAGGGGTACGGGTCGACCACCACCAGCAGATCGAGCTTGTCCATGGCCCGCTTCATCTCGAGGCCGCGGGTCTGCGAGTTGGGCGCGTGGCCCCAGTAGACGACGCCGCGCAGGTTGGAGTCCTGGTCGATCAGCTCGTTTTTCTCGAGCACGCCGTCGATCCACCGCGAGACCGTGATGCCCGGTTTGCTCATCATCGTGGGCGACGCGAACTGCTTCTTGATCCACTCGTAGTCCACGCCCCAGACCGCGGCGAAGTGCCTCCAGGCGCCCTCGGCGATACCGTAGTAGCCGGGCAGCGAGTCGGGGTTGGGGCCGACGTCGGTGGCGCCCTGCACGTTGTCGTGGCCACGGAAGATGTTGGTGCCGCCGCCCGACTTGCCCACGTTGCCCAGCGCCAGCTGCAGGATGCAGGAGGCGCGCACCATGGCGTTGCCGATGCTGTGCTGGGTCTGGCCCATGCACCAGACGATGGTGCCGGGGCGGTTCTCGTTGAGCCAGGTCGCGATCTTCACCATCTGCGCCTCTTTGACGCCGCAGGCCTCCTCGACCTTGTCCGGTGTCCACTTGGCCATCACGTCGGCGCGCACCTCTTCCATGCCGAAGACGCGGTCGTTGATGTACTTCTTGTCTTCCCAGCCGTTCTTGAAGATGTGGTGCAGCAGGCCGAACAGGAAGGGGATGTCGGAGCCGGAGCGGATGCGCACGTACTCGTCGGCCTTCGCGGCGGTGCGGGTGAATCGCGGGTCGACCACGATCATCTTGCAGCCGTTTTCCTTGGCATGCAGCATGTGCAGCATGCTCACCGGGTGCGCCTCGGCGGCGTTCGAGCCGATGTACAGCGCCACCTTGGAATTGCGCATGTCGTTGTACGAATTCGTCATGGCGCCGTAGCCCCATGTATTCGCGACGCCCGCGACGGTGGTCGAGTGGCAGATGCGCGCCTGGTGGTCGCAGTTGTTGCTGCCGAAGAAGCTCACGAACTTGCGCATCAGGTACGCCTGCTCGTTGTTGTGCTTGCTGGAGCCGATCCAGTAGACCGAGTCGGGCCCGCTGGCCTGGCGCAGTTCCTTGAGCTTGGCGGTGATCTCGTCGAGCGCCTGGTCCCAGCCGATGCGCTGGTACTTGCCGTCGACCAGTTTCATCGGGTAGCGCAGCCGGTACTCGCCGTGGCCGTGCTCGCGCAGAGCGGCACCCTTGGCGCAGTGGGCACCGAGGTTGAGCGGCGAGTCGAACACCGGCTCCTGCCGGACCCAGACGCCGTTCTCGACGATGGCGTCGGACGCGCAGCCGACCGAGCAGTGGGAGCAGACGGTGCGCCGGACCTCGATCTTGCCGGCGCCGACGGCTGCCGGCTTGCCCTCGGCCGCCTGCGCCTTGCGCATCAGCGTGAGCTGGCCGGCGGCCAGGCCGACACCGACCCCGAGGCCCGAGCGCCGCAGGAAGGCGCGCCGGTCCATGGTCGGCAAGGCGTTGGAGAGGCCGCGCCGCAGGCTGTGGACGAAGGGCGAGGCGGACGAAGACGAAGAGGCGTGAATCGATGCGCCGTCACGCGAGGTGACGGTCGACTTGCGGGTCAGCAGCATGGTGTGTCGTTCCTCAGGCCGAAGTGGACTGGTAGTAGCGCTTGACGTGTTCGCTCAGGCTGTAGCCGCCGCCCTTCTCGGGTGCCGGCTTGGGGGCGGGAGTGGCGGCGGAGGCTGGCGCCTCTACGACCTTGGGCAGCACCGTGACGGCTGCTGCGGCTGCGCCGACCGAGGCGGCGCCCAGAAAAAAACTCCGGCGGGACGCCGGCTTGGTGCCGGCGGCTTGGCTGTCCTGCATATCTTCTCCAGGAGTGGCTCGTCAAAACTGGATATGAAACCAGTTACATATGTTTGGATACTAGTCGAGACCCTAATACTTCGGCAATGGAAAGCTTCTCGCCGTTGCGTTGGCCTCACTCCAGCATGTCGAAGCCCTGCGCCTCGACCTCGGCAAAGGCCCGCGTCAACACCGCCAGCGCGGCGTAGAAATGCGCCTTCGGATGTTGCGCCACCGCATCGCACATGGCGGGCATCCAGGGCTGCACATGGGTGGCGAAGAAGGCCTGCTGCTGCGTCAGGTTGGCCACGGCGACGTCCTCGCCCGCGATCAGGTAGCGCATCACCTCGAACAGGCAGGCCACGTGGTCCTCGGTCTCGGACACCGTCTGCTCGCGCGCCAGGCCAAGCCGGCCCAGGTCGCCGCGCAGGCGCGCGAGCGGCTTGTCGTTGAGGAAGCCGCTCAGGTAGTGCGAGCCGAACAGGTAGACCTCGGGCTTGCCGATGCCCCCGAAGAGCGCGTCGTACTCGTCGCTTACCGCCGCCGCATCGAGGCCGCGCGCCACGCCCACCAGCTGGCGCCAGGGCTCCTCGAGGAAAGCGCCGGCGGCCGGCGCCTCGGTCGGCGCAACCTGGAAGGCGGCCAGCAGCTCGGCGTCGGGAGCCGCATACCAGAGCCGCGCGAGCAGCCCGTAGAGCTCGGCGCGCGCGAGCTCCTCGTCGAGCGCGGAAGTGGCGGGGAAGCTCTCGCTCATCAAAAAACCTCCGCGCAAAGCGCTGCGGTATTCGCCTTGGGAACGGCCCTGCGGCTCATTGGAGTACCTTCGCCTGCGGCTGCGGTGCCATTCGCCTTCGGAGCGGCCGTGCGGCTCATAGCTGCGTGATCTTGAGTTCGTTGGAGGCGCTGTACAGGTCGATCACCCGACAGTCGCTGCACATCTTGAGGCGCTCCAGCGCCTCGCCCTGGAACATCGCGTGGCCGGCCAGCTTGCCGAGCATGGCCTCGATGGCCTTCTGCGTGCCGAAGGGCTTCTCGCAACGGATGCAGCGCCAGGGCTTCGCTTCGTTGAGGACCACCGGCTGGCTGCGCTCGGGCGCCACGAGCAGCCGCGGCACGAGCGAAATCGCATCCTCGGGGCAGGTGCTCGCGCACAGGCCGCACTGCACGCAGTTCTTCTCGACGAAGCGCAACTGCGGCGCGTTGGGGTTGTCCTGCAGGGCGCTCGCCGGGCAGGCGCTCACGCAGGCCAGGCACATCGTGCATTTGTTCTTGTCGACGTCGATGGCGCCGTAGGGCGAGGCCGCCGGCAGCGCGATGGCAAGCGGCACGTCGCGGCCGGTCTTCATGGCCGGCGCGGCATCGACGAGGTGGTCGAGCGCGAGTTCGAGGGTGCTGCGCTTCTCGGCGCCGACCGCGAAGCGCGCCGACGCGGCGGGGCGTTGCGGATGCGCCTCGCACAGTTGCGCCAGCGCCTGGTCCAGCGCCGCCGGCCGGCTCGCCTCGATCAGCCGGAAATGCGTGCCGGCGTAGCCCAGGCCCGCGAGCACGGCCTGCGCGATGTTCATCTGCGCGCGCAGCGCATCGATGTACGCAGGCGCCTCCTCGCCGGTCGTCAGCACCGCCACCTGCGAGGCGCCGAAGGCAATGGCGCTCAGCCACAGGTCGATGCCGGTGCTCGCCGCATGCCAGAGGCCGATCGGGATGACCTGCGCCGGGACGCCCTGCGCGCGGCCGAGCCGCGCCTCGCGGCCCAGTTGCTCGATCAGGGCCTGGCCGGCTTCGCGGCCGTGCAGCAGCAGCACCGCATCGCGTCCGCCCGCCACCGCATAGGTGGAAAGCAGCGTGCGCAGCCGGGTCCCCTGGTCGGGCGCATGCGGATAGGCGTAGGCCAGCGCGCCGGTCGGGCACACGGTGGTGCAGGCGCCGCAGCCGACGCAGAGGTTCGGGTTGACGACGATGCGCTGGCGCCCCTTGTCGCTGCTCACCGCATGGGCCGAGCACACCTCGATGCAGGCGTTGCAGCCCACCTGCTCGTTGCGGCTGTGGGCACAGAGCTTCTGGCGGTAGTCGAAGAACTTGGGCTTCTCGAACTCGCCCACCATCTCGCGCAGCTGCAGCAGGGTCGAAGGGGCGTGCGCGTTCGCCAGGCCGCCGCGCAGGTGGAAGTAGCCCTGCGGCGGCGCGTGCCAGTCGATGAGCGGCGCATCGCCCAGGTCGAGCACCAGGTCGAAGCCGGCTTCGAGGGCCTCGGCCGGGCGGCCGAAGTCGATGGCGCCGGCCACGGTGCAGGCGCGCTCGCAGTCGCGGTGCGACCGGCACTTGGCGTTGTCGATCTGGTAGTCCAGCCCGATCGCCTGCTCGGGGCAGGCCACCAGGCAGGCATTGCAGCGGGTGCAGAGGTCGAGGTCGATGGCGTTGTCGCGCGTCCAGCGCAGCTGGAAGGCGCCGAGCCAGCCGGCGAGCGCGTCGATGCGGCCGGCGATCACGGGCCAGCGGCGCTCCTGTGCACCGCCTGCGCTGCCGGGGCCGCGCGAGAAGATCGTGACCTCCAGCGTGTCGGCCAGCAGCGCGGCCACGCGCTCTGCTTCGTCGAGCTCGCCGACCACCAGCACCCGGCCCTGGCTCTTGTAGCTGACGACGCCGACCGGCTCCGGCTCCGGCAGCCGGGCCTGCGCGAGCAGCGCCGCGATCTTGGGGCTGGCGCCCGCCGCATCGCGGCTCCAGCCGCCGGTCTCGCGGATGTTGACGAAGCGGATCGGCGACTCGGCCCCGGGCGTCTGCTGCGCGAGCTCGCCGAACAGGCGCTTCTCCTGCGTACAGGCCACCACCACCTCGTCGCCCGACTGGATCGCGCGCTGGAAGGCCGGCGCCTCGCGGCGGCACAGCGCGGAATGGAGGGGCAGTGTTTCAGCCAGCGCCGCGCCGAGGGTCTTCGGCTCGAGCGGCATCGTCTTGTTGCAGTCGCAGATCAGCGTGGTGGTCATCGGCTTCTTGGCGTGTCGGCTGCGCATCGGCGGCAACCGGCTGGCTGGGAACGGGCTCCGTGGGGCTCGACTGTGCCACGTCCGGCATTGCGTCGCCCTCAGGGTTTTTGTCGGGCTGTTCCTCGAACAGCTTCATGAACTTCGCGCTGGCCATCTGGCGCAGGACGCTCTCGGGTATGGGGGTCGAAACGGAATAGTCGTCGATGTAAGTGTCGAGGCCATCCATGACATTGAAGTGTGGATCGGCGAAGAGCTTCTTGAGTGCGGCGTTCTTGACCTCGGGCGCCACGTTGCTGGCGAGGAAGGGCTTGAAGTCGGATTCGGAGGTCAGCGCCTCGGTGTCGGCAATCGTCGGTGCAGGAGGTATTTCCCCTTCCCCCGCCGGGGGAAGGCTGGGATGGGGGCGCGCAGCCTCCGCAACAGGCGCAGCCTCCACAACCGGCGCCGGCTTGGGAGGCACGACCACCTCCTCCGGCACCTCCCCTTCCCTCACCTGCTGCTTGCGCCGCGACCAGCGCTCGAAAAATCCCTCAGACATCGCCCGCTCCCCGCCCGCGCTTCTTCTCGGTCGACACGCTGGCCGCATTGCCGAACCGGTCCACCAGCGGCCTGAAGCTCTGCGGCCGCTGGCGGCGCCTGGGTTCGGCCGTGTGGTGTTCGTCGACCCAGGTGCGCAGCCATTCCACGACGTCGGGCGGCGCCGGCACCTGCTCGACGTTCTCCTGCGCATCCAGCCAGCGGCCGGCCTCGTTGTAGCTCAGGGTCACGACCACCGGACGCGCGATCGGCTCGGGCGCCACCGTGGCCTCTTCCTCGAGGCGCCACAGCACGAACCAGCCGGGCGCCGGCGTCGTTGCGTTCAGGTGGTAACCCTCGGTGTCGTCCCGAAACAGCTCGACCCTGAAGCCGGGGTGGAGCCAGCGCTGCACCTCGTCGTCCTGCTGCAGCAACCGCGGCGCACTGCCGAAGCCCGGCTCGTCGGGCAGCACGCCCTCGAGCGTCCAGCGCCAGGGCTGCCAATGGCTCGACGGCCCGTGCAGCCGCTCGCGCCGCATCACGACCGCGACCTCGAGCGAGGGGCGCGCGCCGTGCTCTGTGGGATCGGAGGGCGGGTTCATGCGTCCGAAGATAGCCGAAGCGGCATGTGGAGGCGCCGACGCGGATATTGGCGGCGAGGTCAGGCAGCGAGCGCCGCGACCTCGGCGGCACTCAACGCGCCGCTGTAGATGCGAAGGTCCTGCATGCGCCCGTTGAAGTAGGGATCGGCCGCATATTGGGAGCGGCCGAGCCAGTTCTGCGTGGTGTCGCCGAGCTGCCAGGGCGCAAGCGCAATCGCGTTGCTGCTGCCGGCGACCACGCCGTCGACATACAGCGTGCCGGTGGTGCCGGAAAGAGTCACCGCGAGATGCACCCAGCGGGCGGTCGGCAAGGCGCTGGCCACGATGTTCTGCTCGCCGAACCAGGTGGTGCCGGTAACGGTGAAACGCATCGAGCCGCCGCTGTCGCGCGGCAGCAGTGCGAGGTAGGCGATGTCGCTGGAGCCGAAGTCGAACACGCGCGCGTTCGTCACCGCGGCGTTCCAGTACACCCAGAGCGCGATCGTGAAGTCGCCCAGGCTGGAGAGCACGCCGGCGGGCAGCGCCAGGTGGCCGCTGCTGCCGTCGAGCGCCAGTGCGCCGCCAGTGCTGCGGGCCTGGCCCCAGCTCGCGCCCCCCTGGAGGGTGCCGTGCCGGGCGTTGCCGCTGGCATCGGCGGCCGTGGTTCCGCTGGCGCCATCCAGCGGCAACTGCACGCGCAGCTCGGTGGGAAGGGCCACGCGCGCCACGTTCGAAACGCTGCTCTCGCCGCTGGCGCTCACCGCGGTGACGACGTAGTACCAGACCCCGGTACCAGGCGTGTCGGTGTAGGTGCGGGGATCGGTCACGCTGGCGACGGTGGCGAAAGGCCCGCTCGCCGAACTGCCGCGCTTGACCTTGTAGCTCGTCGCGCCCGCGCTGCCCCACCAGGACATGAGCACCTGGCCGGCGGTGACATGGGCGGTGAGGCCACTCGGCGGCGTGCCTGCCGCTGCGGGATCGCGGCTGTAGGTCAGCGTGCCGAAGCTCGGCTGGTCGCCGCCCCACTCGCTGCGCTCCGGACGGATCTGTGCGGCGATGGTGGCCACCCAGGGCGCGGCGAGTCCCTTGCGATTGACGTAATGGTTGTAGATCGACTCCCAGGCCGGGCGCAGGTTGGGCTGCCCGCCGGTCGAAACGACGGTGGAAGTGCCCTGCCGGTTGACGTAGGTCGAGAACGGCGGCGAGTAGTACTGGCCGTTGCCGTCCTGCAGGTTCGACTTGGCGACGTACTCGGCACCGGCCAGGAAGCGGTTGTTCCAGTACCCGTACAGGTCCTCGCCCTGGTTCCAGGCCATCTCGCACAGCAGTCCGGTGAGGGCCATGCCGAGCGTGGCGTGGCCCTGGTCCCGGCCGCTTTCCTGCCACTGGCCCAGGTAGCCCGGGTGGAGCATGTAGACGTTGTGCGCCGCCGCCCCGTTGCCGCGGCCGGTATTGTAGTAGGCGATAGCCTCGTCGTAGAGATCGGTGCGGTCGCAGAAGACGCCGATGGCCAGGATGCCGCAGACGTTGCAGAGATCCCAGTTGGCCCAGTAGTTGGTGATGTTCGCGCCGTTATGGTTGAGCAGGAAGCTGTGGCATAGGGGATAGAACACGTCCAGCAGCAGCTTCTGGAAGCGGGCCACGCCTTCGGCCGACCAGCCTGCGTAGCTGCGCATCATCTCGGCCGCGTTGGCCCACTGGTAGCCGTAGATGCCGGCAGCGAGGAAGCGATCGGCATTGCCGGTGAGCGTGTTCATCGTCGACGACCAGGCGTCCAGGTACTGCACGGCCAGGTCCGCATAAGCGGTGTTGCCGGACACCTTCCAGCGCAGCGCGAACTGGTAGGTGCGCTCCATGTCCTCGACCATGGTGCGGTGGTTCTCGCCGTCGCCGCCGCGCACCACCGTGACCAGCGGCACGGGCGCGCGGCCCAGCTGGGCGCGGCTGCTGGCGGTGAGCGCGTTCCAGCCGTCGCGCCACGGCTGGGCGCCGGCCGCCACCTTGGTTCGCATGCGCTCGAAGTCCGCGTCGGTGTGCAGCAGGCCGGGATGCGTGAACTTCCGCGGCTGCGCGGTCGATGTCGAGCCGGGCTCGGACGCAGCTGGGGCGGTTGTGGCGGGCGCAACGTTCTCGGAGGCCACGTCGGCCGTGGTGGCCGCGGTGGTCGTGGTTGTCGTCGTCGACGCCGTGGCGCCGGTCGCGCCGGCGTTCAGGCCGCCAAAGCCTCCTCCGCCGTCTCCGCAGCCTGCGGTCCCCAGTGCCAGGAGGCTGGCCGCGCCCGCGCAGAAAAGGCGGCGATCCAGTGAAATCTCGTTGTCGTTGTCGTTGTCGTTCTGGTGATCCGGCATGTGCTGTGTTCGATCGGCCTTGTGGCCCAAAAGAAACGATCAGCAACATACATGCCAGTTGGCCACGATGAGGCAGCCGCCGGCACTCGCATGGGAGACCAGGCGCACATGCCGCGAAATGTCAATCGCCCCTCGCAAAGGGGCGACATTCAGCGTGACATAAGTCGCACCTGCGACCGGAAAGGTCACACCTTTGGTTGGCGCGCCGGCTTCAATGCGCGGCCGCGCTCACCGCCCCTGTCCCGTACCCGGCGGCCGCCATCGGCATGCCGCCCGGCAGCACCTGCACCGCGCAGTACTTGAACTCGGGGATCTTGCCCAGTGGATCGAGCGCCGCGTTGGTCATCAGGTTGGCCGCGGCCTCGTAGTAGGCGAAGGGCACGAAGACCGCGCCGTTCGGCGTGCCGTCGTCCCGCCGCACATGGATCGCGACCTCGCCGCGACGCGAGCGGATGGTGATCACGTCGCCGGCCTGCAGGCCCAGCGCATCGAGGTCGCCCTGGTTCATCGAGGCGGTGGCCATGGGCTCGAGCGCATCGAGCACCGTCGCGCGGCGGGTCATGCTGCCGGTGTGCCAGTGCTCCAGCTGGCGGCCGGTGATCAGCACGAAGGGGTACTGCGCATCGGGCCGCTCGTCGGCGGGGATGATGTCGGCCGGCACCAGCTTCACGCGGCCATCCGCGGTCGGGAAGCTGTCGATGAAGACGGTCGGCTGACCGGGGTCGTCGGCGCTCAGGCAGGGGTAGGTCACGCTCGACTCGCGTTGCAGCCGGTCCCAGCTGATGCCGCTGATGGCGGCGTGCATGGCCTGGCGCATTTCATCGTAGACCGCGGCCACGCCGCATTCCTCGCCCTCGTAGTTCCACGACAGGCCCATGCGCTGGGCAATCTGCTGGATGATCCACAAGTCGGGCTTCGCGTCGCCCGGCGGATTCAGCGCTCGCTTGCCCAGCTGCACCATGCGATCGGTGTTGCTCACCGTGCCGGTCTTCTCGGGCCAGGCACTGGCAGGCAGCACCACGTCGGCCAGCCAGGCGGTTTCGGTCATGAAGATGTCCTGCACCACCAGGTGCTCCAGGCTCGCCAGCGCATGGCGCGCGTGGTTGAGGTCCGGGTCGCTCATCGCAGGGTTCTCGCCCATGATGTACATGCCGCGGATCTTGTGCGGATCGTCCTCGGGCGCCAACGCCTTGTGCATGATCTCGACCACCGTGTAGCCGGGCTTCTCGTCCAGCGGCACGCCCCAGAAGTTCTCGAACCACGCATGCGCACCCGGCTCGTCGACACGCTGGTAGTTGGGGAACATCATCGGGATCAGCCCGGCGTCGCTCGCGCCCTGCACGTTGTTCTGGCCGCGCAGCGGATGCAGGCCCGAGCCGGGTTTGCCGATCTGGCCGGTGACGGTAACCAGCGCGATCAGGCAGCGCGCGTTGTCGGTGCCGTGCACGTGCTGGCTGATGCCCATGCCCCACAGCACCATCGCGCCGCGAGCGGAAGCGAAGGCGCGCGCCACCTCGCGCAGCGTCTCGGCCGGGATGCCGCAGATCGGCGCCATGGCCTCGGGGCTGTAGCCCTTGACGTTCTCGCGCAGCGCCTCGAAGTTGCTGGCGCGATCGCGCACGAAGGCCTCGTCGACCAGGCCCTCGTCGATGACGGCGTGGATCAATGCATTGAGCATGGCCACGTCGGTGTCGGCCTTGAACTGAAGGGTGCGCCAGGCGTGCCGGCCGATGTCGGTGATGCGCGGGTCGGCCAGCACGATTTTCGCGCCGCGCTTGGCGGCGTTCTTCATCCAGGTCGCAGCCACCGGATGGTTGGCCGTCGGGTTGGAGCCGATGACGAAGATCAGGTCCGCATGCTCTACATCGTTGACCTGGTTGCTCACCGCGCCCGAGCCCACGCCTTCGAGCAGGGCCGCCACGCTGGAGGCATGGCACAGGCGCGTGCAGTGGTCGACGTTGTTGCTGCGGAAGCCGGTGCGCACCAGCTTCTGGAACAGGTAGGCCTCTTCGTTGCTGCCCTTGGCGGAGCCGAAGCCGGCCAAGGCCTTGTTGCCGTGCGTGTCGCGCAGGTCCTTGAGCTTGCCGGCCGCGAGTTCGAGCGCCTCTTCCCAGCTGGCCTCGCGGAAGGCGTCGTGCCAGTCGCCGGGGCGCGGCGCATCGCCGAAGCCCTTGGGCACGCCGGGCTTGCGGATCAGGGGCTTGGTGAGGCGCTGCGGATGGTGCGCGTAGTCGAAGCCGAAGCGGCCCTTGACGCAGAGCCGGCCATGGTTGGCCGGGCCGTCGCGGCCGTCGACGCTGACGATCTTCTCGTCCTTGACGTTGTAGGTGATCAGGCAGCCCACGCCGCAGAAGGGACAGACCGAGTCGACCTTGCGGTCGACCTGCTGCGAGCCGATGTGGCTCTTGGGCATCAGGGCACCGGTGGGGCAGGCCTGCACGCATTCGCCGCAGGCCACGCAGGTGCTGTCACCCATCGGGTCGTCGAGGTCGAAGACGATCTTCGAGCCGGCGCCGCGCAGCGCGTAGCCGATGACGTCGTTGACCTGCTCCTCGCGGCAGGCGCGCACGCAGCGGTTGCACTGGATGCAGGCGTCGAGATTGACGGCCATGGCGGGGTGGGAGATGTCCGCGGCCGGCTGTTCGCGGCGCAGGGCCTTGAGCGCCGGGCGGACGTCTACTTCGAGACGCTCGGCCCATTCGCTGAGTTCGCCATGCTGGCCGACCGCCTTGCCGACGGCCGCCTCTCCAGGACCTTCATCGTTCCACTTGTAGCCCGCATCGGGCATGTCGGACAGCAGCATCTCGACCACCATTCGCTGGCTCTTGCGCGCCCGCTCGCTCGTCGCCTGCACCTCCATCCCGGCGGTCACGTTGCGGCAGCAGCTCGGCGCCAACACGCGCTCTCCCTTCAGCTCCACCACGCAGGACCGGCAGTTGCCATCGGGCCGCAGCCCTTCCTTGTAGCAAAGCCGGGGAATCTCCACCCCGTGCCGCTGCGCGGCCTGCAGGATGCTCTCGCCCTCGAAGGCCTGGACGGCCTGCCCGTCGAGCGTGAACTCGATGGTCTGGGGCATGAGTTCGTTCAGCTTGGCGGGCGCGTTCATTCGATCTCCTGCGGAAAGTACTTCTGGATGCAGCGGATCGGATTGGGCGCCGCCTGGCCGAGCCCGCAGATCGATGCATCGCCCATGACCTGCGCCAGGTCCTCCAGCGTGGCCTGGTCCCACACCGGCGCCTCCATCAGCGCAGCGGCCTTGGCCGTGCCGACGCGGCAGGGCGTGCACTGGCCGCAGCTCTCGTGCTCGAAGAAGCGCATGACGTTGCGCGCCGCATCGCGCGCCTTGTCGTGCTGGCTCAGCACCATCACGGCAGCCGAGCCGATGAAGCAGCCGTGGGGCTGCAGGGTGTCGAAGTCCAGCGGGATGTCGTTCATGCGCGCCGGCAGGATGCCGCCCGAGGCGCCGCCGGGCAGGTAGGCGTAGAGCTGGTGGCCGTCCAGCATGCCGCCGCAGTACTCGTCGATGAGTTCCTGCACCGTGATGCCCGCGGGCGCGAGTTTGACGCCGGGCTGCTTCACCCGCCCGCTCACGCTGAAGCTGCGCAGCCCCTTGCGCCCGTGGCGGCCGAAGCCGCTGAACCACTGGGGGCCCCGCTGGACGATGTCGCGCACCCAGTAGAGCGTCTCGAAGTTGTGCTCCAGCGTGGGCCGGCCGAACAGGCCGACCTGCGCGATATAGGGCGGGCGCATGCGGGGCTCGCCGCGCTTGCCCTCGATGCTTTCGATCATCGCGGACTCCTCGCCGCAGATGTAGGCGCCGGCGCCGCGCCTGAGCTCGATGCGCGGCAGCTCGCAGGGCGGATCGGCCTGGAGCCTGGCCAGCTCGGCTTCGAGCAGTGCGCGGCAGTCGTGGTACTCGTCCCGCAGGTAGACGTAGCAGGCCTCGGTGCCCACCACCTGCGCAGCGATCAGCAGGCCTTCGAGGAAGCGGTGCGGATCGCGCTCGAGGTAGGCGCGGTCCTTGAAGGTGCCGGGCTCGCCCTCGTCGATGTTGACGGCCATCAGCCGCGGCGCCGGCTGCTCGCGCACGATGCGCCACTTGCGCCCTGCCGGAAAGCCCGCGCCGCCGAGGCCGCGCAGGCCGGAGTCTTCCATGGCCTGGATCACGGCCTCCGGGTCCTGCTCGCCGTTGACCAGCGCCGCCGCCAAGGCATAGCCGCCATTGGCGCGGTAGGTGGCGTAGTCGGTGAAGGGCGGCACCGCCTGCATCGCATCGAGCGGCGGCGTCACGCTTTTTTCGGCAAAGGCCGAGGGCACGAAATGCCCGGTCTCGCGCGACGGCGGCTCGGATTCGAGCGCCTGAAGGATCTTGTCAGGGCTCGCCATCGGCACGGCGCGCTGGTGAACAGCCACAGCGGGCGCCTGCTCGCAACGGCCGATGCAGGGCGCGGAGATCACGCGCACGTCCTCGCGGCCCGCCGCGCCCAGCAGCGCGGGCAGCCGCGCCAGCAGGTCCTGTGCACCCGCCAACTCGCAGGCCAGCCCGTCGCACACGCGAATCGTGAGGCCGGGTGCCTGCTCGTCACCGCGCAGGATCTCGAAGTGGTGGTAGAAGGTCGCGACCTCGTAGACCTCGGCCATCGGGATGTTCGTGATCGAGGCCAGCGCCACCAGGTGCCTGTCGTGCAGGCCGAGGCAAGCATCGTTGAGCCGGTGCAAGTGCTCGATGAGAAGGTCGCGGGGCCAGCCGCCTTCGGGCTTCGGGCCGATGAGCTCGCGCACTTCTCGCAGCGCCTCGGCCTCGGGCTGGCGCCCCTTGAGCTTGCTCTTGCGCCGGATGCGCTCACGCAACTGGTCGGGGGTGGCGAGGGGAATCGCCTGGATCTCGTTCTGGGTGCCTGGGTGGTTCATTGCCTCGGCCGTCGACGGCGGGATGCCGCGGCTGCACTTTGGAGCGCGCCGCGGCGCTTGGCAAATTGAATCCTCACATGGAGTGATTCAATTTGGAAATGAAAGCGGCGGGCCAGCGTCCGAGCTTGGCACTACGCCGCACCGAGAGACTGGGGCAGTTCCGTCCGCAGAGGCCATCACTCTAGTACTGCATCAAGAACAATTACTTGGATCGGCAATGAGGGGCTATTTTCTCAGCGACGCCAACTCGGCTATGTAGTGCCACTGCATCTTGTCGATTTCAGCTTCGTTCTTTTCGCCCACAGGGAGGCTACTCAGCAGGAAGGCCGCGAATGCCACGGCATCAATCACGGGAAGTTCATTGTTGAACCTGGAGAAAGAGCTATCGCCTTGAAAGCTGATGATTGCACGCGCCATCGCCGTGTACAGTCTGCCCCTTGAAGGATGCGTTGCCATCCAATCCAAAGTTCTCTTTGTCAGCGCCTTGTCGCTGACCACAGCCCGCATGAAATTACGCAGATCGACAGCGGACAACAGGAGCTGACCGCCCGGCAAGCGCATCTTCAGCATTTCGTCCAAGGTCGGGTAGATGAAATCCTTCAGCGAAGACTCATTTAGCCCCTCTTTCATTCCACCCAGCTCCGCGTCCGAAGCGGCGGCATCGATGGCTTTGGCTCCAATCATCCAGTTTTTGTCATCGAGGTCTTTGAAATCCTGGATGATGACGAACAGCAGCTTCCACCCACGGCCCCATCCACGCAACTGTTGCGTGCAATCCCTCAGATCTTCTTCCTTGAGCTCGACCTTCGCGAGCGCTTTTGACAGCTTCCTGAGACTATCCATCGCCAACATTCTTCCATACGGCGTGTCTAGGTTCTTCGGTGAGGGAAAGGCAGTGCCAAGATCAACACGATGCGCAAGTTTGAATACCGAAATTACCTTGCGAGCGCTCACCGAAGGGTCATTGGAAAGACTGTCGACCACTGCCTGCGCAATAAATATTTGGCCTTGCCTTGTTTGGAGAATTTTATCGAGTCCGACGGAATTCGCTTCTGCACACAGTGTCGGCAGCGAATCAACCATTTGATCGCGCAGGCTTTTCGCGTATCCGAATCCATCCGTCAGCACAAGAATTGTTTGAGCAAGCATGGCGTCGTCCTGCCCTCCTGTCATGGCTAGATCGATAGCCATCTTCTGCAGAACGGATAATTTTTGTATGGCCGCCGGCTGCGCCCTTTGGCGCGATTCGGGTGCAAAAAGGGCTGCAGCCGACTATGCGAGGTCGCTGATCTAGGCTCCAGCCGGGCTTCAGGCGCCCTGGGCCGCCTGAGAAGAGGCCCCCAGCGAGCCGCTGTGCGCCGCCACCTCGGCGCGCCAGGCCGGCTCCTGCAGCATCGCCAGCGCGGCATCGAGCGCGCGGGAGGGCCGCACGGCCGTCTGGGTCATGAAGCCGATGGGCGTGCGGACCTCCGGCGCCACCAGCGGCAGCGCCTCGAGGGCGCCCTGCCCTCGCACCGCATCCACCATGGCGCCGGGCAGCACCGCGCAGACCTCGCCCGACATCACGCTGAGCGCGAGCGTCAGCACCGAATTGGTCTCGATGGCCGGTACGACCTTGGCGTCCGCTGCCGCGAAGGCCTGGTCGACGATGGCGCGGTTGTGCATTTCCGGCGTGAGCAGGCACAGCGGCAGGCGCGCCGCCTCGGCCCAGCCGATCGGGGCGCCGATGCGCAGGGCCGCTGCCTCGGCTTCCTTGCCACGGCGCAGCAGGAAGTAGTGCTCGATGCTCTGCGGCCAGGCCGTGAGCTTGACGTCGCGCAGGTGCATGCGCTCGGTGTAGCCGAGCGCGATGTCCAGCGACAGGTTCTCCAGCCCGGTCTCGAGCTCCAGCGAGCTCATCGACAGCACGGTCGGCGCGATGCCCGGATACCGCGCCTGCAGCCGTGCCGCAAAGCGCGCGAGCATGGGGATGGCGGTCGGCACGGCGGCCATGCGCAGGGCGCCGCGCGGATGCGCCTCCTCGCTCTTGAGCAGTTGTTGCAGCACCTCGTTCTCGTGCAGCATGCGGTGCGCCGCGGCCAGCACCGCCTCTCCCTCGTGCGTGAGGCCTGCGTAGGTACGCCCGCGCTTGACGATCACCACGCCGAACTCGGATTCGAGTGCGCGCAGCGCGTTCGACAGCGCGGGCTGCGTGATGTAGCAGGCCTGCGCGGCGCGACCGAAATGGCGGTGCTCGCTCAGTGCGACCAGGTAGCGCAACGAGGCGAGCAGGTTCATGCAGCGGGGCGGGGCCTGAAAGGCCTCAGGTGCTCTTGCTGACCGTGATGGTGGGGAACTTGGCCGAGAAGTCCTTGGCCTTCTCGGCGATGCCCACCGCGACACGGCGCGCGACCGCCTTGTAGATGCCCGCCACCTCGCCATCGGGATCGGCTACCACCGTCGGCTTGCCGCTGTCGGCCTGCAGCCGGATGTTGATGTCCAGCGGCAGCGCGCCCAGGTAGGCCATGTCGTATTGCTCGGCCATCTTCTTGCCGCCCTCGGCCCCGAAGATGTGCTCGACATGGCCGCAGTTGGAGCACACGTGCACCGCCATGTTCTCCACGATGCCGAGGATGGGCACGCCCACCTTCTCGAACATCTTGATGCCCTTCTTCGCGTCGAGCAGCGCAATGTCCTGCGGCGTGGTGACGATCACCGCGCCGGTCATCGGCACGCGCTGGGACAGCGTGAGCTGGATGTCGCCGGTGCCGGGCGGCATGTCGACGATCAGGTAGTCGAGGTCCTTCCAGTTGGTCTGGCGCAGGAGCTGCTCCAGCGCCTGCGTGGCCATGGGGCCGCGCCAGATCATGGCCTCGTCCTGGTCGACCAGGAAACCGATGGACATCACCTGCACGCCGTGGTTTTCCAGCGGCTCCATGGTCTTGCCGTCCTCGCTTTCGGGCCGGCGCGAGATGCCCAGCATCATCGGCTGGCTGGGGCCGTAGATGTCGGCATCGAGCAGGCCGACGCTGGCCCCCTCGGCCGCCAGCGCGAGCGCGAGATTGGCGGCGGTGGTGCTCTTGCCCACCCCGCCCTTGCCCGAGGCCACGGCGATGATGTTCTTGACGTTGGGCATCAGCTGCACGCCGCGCTGCACCGCATGGCTGATCACCTTGGTCGCGATGTTGGCCGAGACGTTCTCGACACCCGGCACGGTCTTCGCCGCGGCGACCAGCGCCTTGCGCATCGCCGGGACCTGGCTCTTGGCCGGGTAGCCGAGCTCGACGTCGAAGGAGACGTCGCCCTCGTTGATCTGGAGGTTTTTCAGCGACTTGGTGCTGACGAAGTCCTTGCCCGTGTTGGGGTCGAGGACGGTCTTGAGCGCTTCGGCGAGCGCCTGGGGTGTAACGGTCATGGGGGCTCCTGGTGGCGGGTAGTCTAGTGCGGCGCCGAGGCGGCGCCCGCCGGCCGCGGGTTCACCCTACAGGGCAGCGCGGGCACCCAGGCGCTGGTCGAAGAGCCAGGGCCGGAGCTTGGTCGCCGTGAGCGTGCCGGCGTCGGGGTGCCTGGGATTCACGAGGATGCTGAACTCCTCGGGAACGACGACCGACGGCACCAGCAGCAGCGCCGATGCGAGCCCGGACAGCCACGTGTGCCCCGCCTCCACGGACACCCTGCCTTCGGGGATGGCGCTCCAGCCCACGGGCAAGGCCTCGGGCGGCAAGGCCTGGCGCCTGGCCCAGACTTCGTCGGGCACCTCGATCCTCACAAGAAAGCGATTCAAGGGAAAGCCGGACAGGTTCAGATGCACCACGGTTTCCAGGCACGCCAGCGCCACCGAGCCGGCAGCGTAGACCACCGGACTCCCGGGCCGGTTCCAGCGGCCGCCGGTCTTCTCGGCGCCCTTGCCGCTCATGTCGTCGGCGGTGTATTCCCGGGTGTCGGCCGCGATGCGCCAGACAGGCGTCACGAATACGCACCCGAGACGGCGCGGTCCAGCAGGTTCGACACGATGGCCTGCCCCTCGGCGGTGTCCATGAGCTCGCCCGGCGTGCGGCCCCCCAGCGCGCCCACGGGCTGGCCGAGCCACTGCCCGACCCATTCGGCCGCATTGAAGCCGGCCGGCTCACCCGACTCCTCGATGATGGCCTGCGCCTGCCCCACCAGGCGGGCAATCCCGAGGACGCGCGAGGACTCGTCGCGGGACAGGACCTTTCCGTCCCTGAGCTTGCGATCGATCGTGGCCCGGGGCAGGCCGAGAGTCTGGTAGAGGCTGTCCTTGCTGATGCCCATGGCCTTGGCCACGGTGACGGCCATCTCGGCCGGCACGCCGGCCTTGACGAGTTCGACACGCTCCAGCGGGTCGTAGCGAAACACCGCCTCGAAATACTTGCGGCCCCCGCTGCTCCTCACGGCAAGGGCGGGGGCTTGCCTCTCCTTGGCGCGCAGCACCGTGGGCTTGGGAGCGCCGCTGTAGCGGAGCGCACCTTGCCGGGCCGATTTCGCCTTGCCGGCGGGGGGCATCGATGGGGTCGAGGTCATGGTCGCTCCTTTGAGCGGAAATTATGACTCAAACGATCACCAACGAAGCGCCAAGATGAGTTGATTATTTGGAATCAACAATTCGGTCGTTCCTCGAACCGACGCCGATGCGAACAATGGGGCGCCGCTCCCGTTCCAGCCTCATGAATTTCCAGCAACTGCGCTCGGTGCGCGAAGCCGTGCGCCGCAACTTCAACCTCACCGAGGTCGCCCACACGCTGCACACCTCCCAGCCCGGCGTGAGCAGGCAGATCCGCGAGCTCGAGGAAGAACTCGGCATCGAGCTCTTCGTACGCGCCGGCAAACGCCTCACCGGGCTCACCGAACCCGGCGGCCATGTGTTGCCGATCATCGAGCGCATGCTGCAGGAGAGCAGCAACCTGCGCCATGCGGGGCAGGAGTTCGTGGCCCGCCAGAGCGGCCGACTTTCGATCGCCGCCACGCACACGCAGGCACGCTATGCGCTGCCGATGGCGGTGCAGGAGTTCCGCGGCCACTTTCCCGACGTCCGCCTGCACCTGCACCAGGGCTCGCCCAGGCAGGTCGCGCAGATGCTGCTGGACGGCGAGGCCGATGTCGGCATCGCGACCGAGGCGCTGGCCGACTACCCCCAGCTGCTGGCCCTGCCCTGCTACCGCTGGACGCATTCGGTGATCGTGCCGCCGGGGCACGCGCTGCTCGACGGTTCGCTCACGCTGGATGCGCTCGCGCGCCATCCGCTGATCAACCTACGACAACGGCTTCCCCGGTCGTTCGCGCCGACGCTGACGCGCAAAGTCGTCGAGCAGGCGCTCGCCACGGAGTCCGGCGTGCCCGGCGACGCTTGAGAGGCCAGCGAAGCCGGGGGCACTGCACGAGGAGCGCCGGACGGTTAGGCTTGGGCGCCCTTCCATGCCGCCGCCCACGCCGACCGCTGCCACGCCACCGCCCACCACCGGCCTGCTGCTGACCGGCGGCGGCGCACGGGCGGCCTACCAGGTCGGCGTGCTCGAAACGCTGGCCGAGCTGCGCCGCGAGGCCGGCGCGCAGCCGCAGGGCAACCCCTTCCCCATCATCACCGGCACGTCGGCAGGCGCGATCAATTCCGCGGCGCTGGCCTGCGGCGCCGATGACTTCGACGCGGCGGTGCAAGGAATGGCGCGGGTGTGGCGCGAATTCCGCGCCGAGCAGGTGTACCGTGCCGATTCGCTGGCAATGCTGGATGCCGCCGCGCGCTGGCGCCTGCTGCTGGGCGTGGGCCAGTTGATCGCCAGGTGGCTGCGCATCCGCCCGCGCTCGCTGCTGGACAACTCGCCGCTGGCCGAGCTGCTGGCGCGCATGGTGCCGCTGGAGCGCCTGCCCGCACTGATGGGCGCGGGTCACCTGCAGGCGCTGGCGGTCACGGCCTCGAGCTACAGCTCCGGCGAGCATGTCACCTTCTTCGAAGCCGCGGTGCCGATGGAGCCGTGGGTGCGCTCGCAGCGCCTGGCCGTGAAGGGCCGCATCACGCGCGAGCACCTGCTGGCCTCGTCTGCCATCCCCTTCATCTTTCCGGCGGCTGCGCTGCCGATGGGGGAACATGTCGAGTACTTCGGCGACGGCTCGATGCGACAGTCGGCGCCCATCGCCGCCGCGATCCACCTGGGTGCGCAGCGCATCCTCGCGATCGGCGCCGGGCGCATGCAGGAGCCGCGGGAAGAGCCGGCCCCCAACACGCTGACCGGGCATCCCACCATGGCGCAGATCGCGGGCCATGCGCTGTCGAGCATCTTCCTGGACTCGCTCGCGGTGGACATCGAGCGGCTGCGGCGCATCAACCATACGCTGGCGCTGATCCCGGCCGAGGCACGGCATGCCAGCACGCTGCGGCCGCTGGAGCTGCTGGTGATCTCGCCCTCGGAGCGCATCGACGCAATCGCGGCGCGCCATGTGCATGCGCTGCCCGGCGCGGTGCGGCGGCTGTTCGGCGGATTGGCGGCGAGCCCGGCGGTCAACGTGAAGGGCGCGGCCTTTGCGAGCTATCTGCTCTTCGAGTCGAGCTTCACGCAGGAGCTGATGGCGCTGGGGCGCAAGGACACGCTGCGGCAGCGCCAGGAGGTGTTGCGCTTCTTCGGGTGGGGTTGAACGCCAGTTTCATCCGTGCCTGCCGACCAGCCGCACCACCGTGTTCCACGCCCGCGTGCTCGCGGGTGTTCCCAGCAGTTTTTCCAGGAAGGCGTTGGGGCTGCCCGGCGTGTTGCCGACCACGCGGCTGATGCTGAAGACTTCCCCCTCGGTAGCGCTGAGCAATTCGACGTCCTCCCGCTTCGATACCAGCGGCAGCGCGGGCAGTGCCGGATGCTTCGCGTCCAGAAAGGTGACGCAGACCTCGTAGACGTTCTCGCGATCCACGCGCGCGAAGGGGTCGAGGGCGACCAGCTGAGCCAGGTGATCCACGCTGCGCAGGAAACCCGGCTCGCGCAAGCCGCATTCCGCCGCCATCGTCTGCGAGGCCTTGCCGAGGACCTTGCGCGCCAGGGTCTTGTTGCGCGCCTCGAAGACCAGCGTGCCGTTGGTCAGGAAGGAGGCGGCCGACTCGGCGCCTGCGGCCAGGAAGGCGGCTTCGAACTGCGCCCGGGTGGGGCAGTGGGGCCGGCCCAGGTTGAGGTTGCGGAAGAAGACCGCGTACTTCATGCGCCCGGTTTCAGGCCGTGTCCGCGATGCCCAGTTCCGAACAGATGCGCGCGGTCAGCGCCTTGAGGGCCGCGACCTCGGCCTCAAGCCGGGCGACATTGAGTTTCAGGGCCGCCACCTCCCCGAGCGACGCATCGCCGCGGCCGGCCGGCGCTCCCGCCGTCTCCAGCATCTGTTCGGACGGCGGCCCGGCCAGCAGGTGCATCCAGCGGTTCTCCCGCGCGCCCGGGAGTCGCGGGAGCTTCACGACCAGCGCGCCGGCTGGCCGCTCGGACAGCTCGTCCAGGAAGGCCTCGACCGAGGAGATGTCGGCGAAGTTGTGCATGCGCTCGCTGGCGATGCGCAGCTCGCCGGCCGTCTGCGGGCCGCGCAGCATCAGCACCGTCAGCAGGATGGTGGACTGGGACGGCACCCGCAGCACGCGCTCGATGTTGTGCTCGTAGCGCGCCACGCGCCCGCCGCTGGACTCCATGACGAGGCTGTAGCCCTTGAGGCTGTCCAGCGCGGCCTGTATCTCGGTCTCGGACAGCTCCATCAGCGGGTTGCGGCTGGTCTTCTGGTTGCAGCCGGCCACCAGGGTGTTGAGCGTCAGCGGGTAGCTGTCGGGCACGGTGCGCTGTTTTTCGGCCAGCACGCCCAGGACGCGGGTTTCGACGGCGGACAGGATCGGCAGGGCAGAGGTCATGGCAGCGGCTCGAAAGGGGGCCAAAGTGTAAGCGCCGCACGCCGCCCTAAAATGCCCCTCCCGCCGGCCGCACGGCCGCCGGCTCCCGTCCGTCTCCCCCAGAAAGCGCCCCTCGATGCCTCAGCGCAAGCTCTTCGTCACCACCGCCCTGCCGTATGCCAACGGCAAGTTCCACGTCGGCCACATCATGGAATACATCCAGGCCGACATCTGGGTGCGGTTCCAGCGCATGCAGGGGCACATGGTGCACTTCGTGGGCGCCGACGATGCGCACGGCGCGCCGATCATGATCGCGGCCGAGAAGGCGGGCAAGACGCCACAGGAATTCGTGGGCGAGATTGCGGCCGGCCGCAAGGAATACCTCGACGGCTTCCACATCCGCTTCGACAACTGGCACTCCACCGACAGCCCCGAGAACACCGAACTGGCCCAGGGCATCTACAGGAAGCTCAAGGCGGCGGGCATGATCGCCACCCGTACCATCGAGCAGTTCTACGACCCGGTCAAGGGCATGTTCCTGCCCGACCGCTACATCAAGGGCGAGTGCCCGGTGTGCCACGCCAAGGACCAGTATGGCGACTCCTGCGAGGTGTGCAGCAGCGTGTACGCACCCACCGAGCTGATCAACCCGTATTCGACGCTCACCGGCGCGGCCCCCGAGCTGCGCAGCTCCGAGCACTTCTTCTTCAAGCTCTCCGACCCGCAGGTGGTCGACTTCCTCAAGCGCTGGACGCAGGACGGCAAGCTGCAGCCCGAGATGGCGAAGAAGGCCAGCGAGTGGTTCGAGGCCGGCATGGCCGACTGGGACATCTCGCGCGAGGCGCCCTATTTCGGCATCGAGATCCCGGATGCACCCGGCAAGTATTTCTACGTGTGGCTGGACGCACCCATCGGCTACCTGGCCAGCCTGAAGAACCATTTCGACAAGGGCCAGGCGGCGGCCCACTGGCACGAGCCCTCGCGAACCACGCAGGGCTTCGACGACTTCATGGCCGACCCGGCAGTGGAGCAGGTTCACTTCATCGGCAAGGACATCGTCTACTTCCACACGCTGTTCTGGCCCGCGATGCTGCAGTTCAGCGGCCGCAAGACGCCCAGCCAGGTGAACGTGCATGGCTTCATCACCGTCTCGGGCGAGAAGATGAGCAAGAGCCGCGGCACCGGCATCGACCCGCTCAAGTATCTTTCGATCGGCATGAACCCCGAGTGGCTGCGCTACTACATCGCAGCCAAGCTCAACGCCAAGGTGGAGGACGTCGACTTCAACCCCGACGACTTCATCGCCCGCGTCAACGCCGACCTGATCGGCAAGTACATCAACATCGCGAGCCGCGCGGCCGGCTTCATTGCCAAGCGCTTCGGCGGCAAGCTGGGCATCGTGAGCACCGATGGCGCAGCGCTGCTGGCGACGCTGCAGGAAGCCGCCCGGCCGCTCGCCGCGCTGTACGACGGGCGCGACTTCGCGCGCGCGCTGCGCGAGATCATGGCGCTGGCCGACAAGGTCAACGAGTACGTGGACCAGAACAAGCCCTGGGAGCTGGCCAAGCAGGCCGGCATGGAGGCGCGGCTGCACGACGTGTGCACCACCTGCATCGAGGCCTTCCGCCTGATGACCATCTACCTGAAGCCGGTCCTGCCGGCACTCGCGGCGCAGGTCGAGGGCTTTCTGCGCAGCGAGCCGCTGGTGTTCGCCGATGCGGCGCACCTGCTCGGCGAAGGCCATGCCATCGCCGAGTACAGGCACCTGATGCAGCGCGTGGACGCCAAGCAGATCGACCAGTTGTTCGATGCGCCCGAGCCGGCGGCAGAAGCCGCCGCGGCCACTGCCCTTCCAGGCGGCGAAGGCATCGCGCCGACCATCACCATCGACGACTTCGCGAAGATCGACCTGCGCATCGCGAAGATCGTGGCCTGCCAGAAGGTCGAGGGCTCCACCAAGCTGCTGCACCTGACGCTCGACGCCGGCGAAGGCCGCACGCGCAACGTGTTCTCCGGCATCGCCTCGGCCTACCAGCCCGAGCAGCTGGTCGGCAAGCTCACGGTGCTGGTCGCCAACCTGGCCCCGCGCAAGATGAAGTTCGGCATTTCCGAAGGCATGGTGCTGGCCGCCAGCCATGCCGACGAGAAGGCCGAGCCCGGGATCTACGTGCTCGAGCCCACCGCTGGCGCCCAGCCGGGGATGCGGGTACGCTGACGCGCCGCGGCTGCATCGGATGCATCCATGAAACGCACTACCCTGATCGCCTTCGTCCTCGCCCTGACCCTGCCGCTGGGCGGCTGCGCCGTGGTCACGGTCGCCGGCACCGCGGTGAGCGTCACTGCCGGCGCCGTGGGCCTGGCGGCCGATGCGGCCATCGGCACCGCGCGCATCACCGGCAAGGCCGTGGGCGCCGCGGCCGACGCGGTGCTGCCGGACGACGACGAATCCCGTTGACTTGGCTTGTGGAAGGCGCGGCCACAATAGCCACATGAGTTCGCCTCTGCCGCTCGCACGCTTCCGCCCCCGACTGATCGACGCGCTGGCAGGCTACGACCGGCAGCGTTTTCTCAAGGACCTCGGCGCCGGCGTCACGGTGGGCATCGTGGCGCTGCCGCTGGCGATGGCCTTCGCGATCGCCTCCGGGCTCAAGCCCGAGGCCGGCATCTGGACCGCGATCATCGCCGGCTTCCTGATCGCGGCCCTCGGCGGCTCCGCGGTCCAGATCGGCGGGCCGGCCGGCGCCTTCATCGTGATCGTCTACGGCATCGTCGAGCGCTACGGCGTGGCCAACCTGCTGATCGCCACCGCCTGCGCCGGCGTGCTGCTGTTCCTGATGGGGCTGTTCCGCCTCGGCACCCTGGTGCGCTACGTGCCGGTGTCGATCGTGATCGGCTTCACCAACGGCATCGCGACGCTGATCCTGATCTCGCAGCTCAAGGACTGGCTGGGGTTGACGGTCCCGAAGATGCCGGCCGACATGTTCTCGCAGCTGAACACGCTGGCGACCCACCTCGACACCTTCAATCCCTATGCCTTCGGGCTCGGCCTGGCCTGCCTGGCCGGCCTGTTCTTATGGCCCACGCTGCTGCACGACAAGACGCGCTTCGGCCACGCGGTGCACCTCGTGCTGGGCCGCGTGACCGAGCTGCGCGCGGTGCGCGCCGGTTCGCGCGTGCCGGGCCCGATCGTCGCGCTGGTCACGCTCACGCTGGTGTCCTGGGGCTTCGGCCTGCCGGTGGAGACCATCGGCACGCGCTTCGGCGGCATTCCCGAAGGCATGGCGCGCTTTGCCCTGCCCGAGTTCTCGTGGGAAACCGTCAAACAGTTGGTAACGCCCACGCTCACCATCGCGCTGCTCGGCGCGATCGAGTCGCTGCTGTGCGCGCGCGTCGCCGACCAGGCCAGCGGGCTGCCACGCCATGATCCGAACCAGGAGCTGATGGCACAGGGCGTGGCGAACTTCGTCACGCCCTTCTTCGGCGGCATGCCGGCCACCGGCACCATCGCCCGCACCGTGACCAATGTGCGCGCTGGGGCCAACTCGCCCGTTGCGGGCATGGTGCATGCGCTCACGCTGCTGGTGGTGGTGCTGGTCGCCGCGCCGCTCGCGCAGCACGTGCCGCTGTCGGTACTGGCCGGCATCCTGCTCTTCGTGGGCTGGAACATGGGCGAATGGCGCGAGTTCTCGCCGTACATGCTGCGCCGCTCCAGCCGCGACTACCGGGTGCTGATGCTGGGCACCTTCTTCCTTACCGTGGTGTTCGACCTCACGGTGGCGGTGCAGGCCGGTATCGTGCTGGCCTGTGCGCTGTTCGTGCGCCGCATGAGCACGCTGTTCAGCGTCGAGATGGTCTCGCTGCAGCCGCCGGTGCTGACCTTCAAGCTCTACGGCAACCTCTTCTTCGGCGCCGCGGCCAAGCTGGATCCGACGGTTCAGGCCATCGAACGGGCGCCGCGCGGCATGACGGTGGTGCTCGATGCCATGCACCTGATCTCGCTCGACACGACCGGGCTCGACGCGCTGCGCCAGGTGCACAAGGCGGTGCTGGCACGCGGCGGCGTGCTTCGCATCGACTCGGTGCAGGCGCAGCCGCTCGAGGTGATGGAGCGCTCGGGCTTCGCGGACGAGTTGCGGACCGGCATGCCCGCAACGGCGCACTAGTTGGCGTTCGCCTCCGTGCTGCGATCCGGCGAAGAGCCCGCGCTCACCACCCGCTGGTCGTCGTTCAGCGTGGCGGTGAAGACCATCGGCGAGTTCGGCGGCTGCACCCAGCGCCACTCCCACTCGGTCTGTCTCTTGAGCGGATAGGGCGTGCGCCGGGCCGGCTTGCCCAGCAGCTTGCGCAGGTCCTCCATCGCCATCCCCGGCTGAACCCTGGCGAAGTTCTCGGGCGTGAGCACCTGGCGCAGCGCGGCCATCTTGCCGTCGGGGCCGATGGTGATCATGTAGTTTTTCTGGCCCTGCGGCTGGCGGTTGTATTCGAACACCCGGCCGGCCGGCGAGTCCCAGACGTTTTCGGGCTCGCCGAAGCGCGCGCGCACGTCGGCTTCGGTCGAAACGCCCTCTTCCAGCTCGCTGATGCGCTTCGGGTCGCAGCCCGCGAGCCAGCACGCGGCGGCCAGCACCGCAGCCACCGCGCGCCTGCGCCCCATTCGTCCTTGCACCATTCGACCCCTTCAGTTGAGCAGTGGTCGAGTCTAGTGGCTCACCAGGCGCTCAGTTCTGGGCAAAGCAGTACAGAAGGCCCCCACCGCCGGTGCTCTTGAGCGCATCCATGCTGCAGCCCCGCGTGGGATGCGAGGCGTTCCAGGACTTCATCGGCGGGCTGTCGTTGAGGCCGATGCGATCATGGTGGCCCACGATGGCCGAGCCCTCGCCGCTCTTGGTCCAGTTGCCGCAGGTGTTGTCCTTGCCGTCGTTGATCGCGCGGCCGTCGGCCGTGGAGCCGGTGAGGATGTCGTGCAGGTTCACCGGGTCGCCGCGCCCGCTGACGACCGTGCCCTTCTCCGTCAGCGCGGTCTGCTTGGTGAGCTTGTTGTTGGGACCGTGCAGGTCCTCGACGCTGCTGGCGATCTGCTCGCCCTTGGCGTTGAACCACGGACCCTTGCCGATGCGGTCGCGAGCGTCCACGGCGGGGCTTCCGGCCATGGCGCTGTTGCTGAGGTAGGCGCGCCAGGTGCGAGCACCCGCCCCCGCGCTCGCGGCCAGGCTCTGGCAATAGCGATCGGCGCCTGCCAGCCCGCCGAAGTCGGCGCCCTTGCCGGGATTGGCACTGGTCACGAAGAAGCTCATCTTGTTTTGCGGCGGGCTGCTCGTCATGCCGCTGCAGGCCGCCAGCGCGAGGGCCGCCGTGGTCGTCGAAACGAGGTACACCATTTTCCGGCGCATGGGCAAACTCCTTGGAATAGTTGGAGCAGCGACGCTACCCCATGGCAGCGGCCCCAACAAGAAGGAATCCACCGGTGCCGGGCGCCAGGAACTGGGCCCCGGTAAACTTCGCTCCCAAAGGCCCAACCCCATGTCCATCTTCGCCCGCCCCCACTACACCTCCGAGATCACGAACTTCATCGAGGAGATGAAGCAGAAGAAGCCCACGCTCGAAGCCGAGCAGCGCGCCGGCCGCAGCCTGCTGTGGGACAAGCACCTGGACCGCTCGTTGCTGGAGGAGTACCAGCAGGCCGCGGTGCCGCAGCAGCCCTACGTCTACCAGAATCGAGTGAAGTAAGCAGTGCCCATCCGGCCCGTAGCGAGCCACCGGGACGCGAGTGCGGGCGAGCAGGCGCGCACCGAAGGCCCCGAGACCGTGGTGGACGACGACGCGCCGCCGATCGCCGCCATGCCCGAGGTGATCGACCAGGTCGCGCTGGCCCGGCTCTATGGCGAGCCGCTGTTCGCGCTGCCGAACGACCTCTACATCCCGCCCGAGGCGCTGCAGGTCTTCCTCGAGGCCTTCGAGGGGCCGCTGGACCTGCTGCTCTACCTGATCCGCAAGCAGAACTTCAACATCCTCGACATCCCGATGGCGGCGCTGACGCGCCAGTACCTGAGCTATGTCGACGAGATCCGCCAGACCAACCTCGAGCTCGCGGCGGAGTACCTGCTGATGGCGGCGATGCTGATCGAGATCAAGTCGCGCATGCTGCTGCCGCCCAAGAAGACGGCCGAGGGCGAGGAGGTCGAGGACCCGCGGGCCGAACTGGTGCGCCGCCTGCTCGAATACGAGCAGGCCAAGCTGCAGGCTGCCGCGCTCAGCGCGATGCCGCAGGCGGGCCGCGACTTCTGGAAGGCGCAGGTCTACATCGAGCAATCGCTCAAGCCGCGCTTTCCGGACGTGAACGTGGTCGACCTGCGCGACGCCTGGGCCGATATCCTGCGCCGGGCCAAGCTCGTGCAGCACCACAAGATCTCGCGCGAGGAGCTCAGCGTGCGCGAGCACATGAGCATCGTGCTGCGCCATCTGCAGGGCCGGCAGTTCGTCGAGTTCGAGAAGCTGTTCGACGTCAACCGCGGCACCCCCGTGTTGATCGTCACCTTCATCGCCATGCTGGAGCTGGCAAAGGAGACGCTGATCGACATCACCCAGGCCGAGGCCTTCGCACCGATCTACGTGCGGCTGGCCTATTCGCCGGCCTGACTTTGACAACACCGATTCGAGGCCGGCGAAGCCAGGCCCGTTCGGGAGACACCGCGGAACCGGCTTTGCCGGGCCGCTGGTGTCGCCCCCGGTGAGGGGGTGGGCGGCTACACGAAGTGAGCCAACCTGGGGGAGAGCCAATACATGCACGACTTCGACGTTCTCATCGTCGGCAGCGGGCTCGCCGGCCTCAGCGCCGCGCTGCACCTCGCGCCCACGCACCGCGTGGCGGTGATCACCAAGCGGGCACTGGCCGATGGCGCCAGCCAGTGGGCGCAGGGCGGGATCGCCGCGGTGCTGGGCGAGGACGACAGCCTGCAGTCCCATGTGGACGACACGCTGGTCGCCGGCGCCGGCCTCTGCGACATGGCGGCCACCCGCTTCGTGGTGGAGCACGCGCCCGAAGCCATCGCCTGGCTGCGCGGACTCGGCGTGCCCTTCTCGCTCGAGAACGGCGAGCTGCACCTGACGCGCGAAGGCGGGCACAGCCAGCGCCGCATCGTCCACGCCACCGATGCCACCGGCGCCGCGGTGCAGCGCACGCTGATCGACACCGTGCGCCGCACGCCGAACGTGACGCTGTTCGAGCAGCACACGCTGGTGGACCTGATCACCGGCCGCAAGCTGGGCTTGAAGGATGCCGCCTGCCTGGGCCTCTATGCACTGGACGAGGCCACCGACGAGGTGCTCACCTTCCGCGCGCCCCATACCGTCCTGGCGACCGGCGGCGCGGGCAAGGTCTACCTCTACACCACCAATCCCGACACGGCCACCGGCGACGGCATCGCCGCGGCCTGGCGCGCGGGCTGCCGGGTGGCGAACATGGAGTTCATCCAGTTCCACCCGACCTGCCTGTACCACCCGCATGCCAAGTCCTTCCTGATCAGCGAGGCCGTGCGGGGCGAAGGTGGGCTGCTGAAGCTGCCTGAAACAGCAGGGGGCACCCGCTTCATGCCTGCGCACGACGCGCGCGCCGAGCTCGCGCCGCGCGACGTGGTGGCGCGCGCCATCGACTTCGAGATGAAGAAGCACGGGCTCGATTGCGTGCACCTGGACATCTCGCATCAGAGCCCGGCCTTCCTGCGCGAACATTTCCCCAACATCCTGGCGCGCTGCGCCGAGCTGGGCATCGACATCACGCGCGAGCCGATCCCGGTGGTGCCGGCAGCGCACTACACCTGCGGCGGGGTGCTCACCGACCTCGCGGGCCGCACCGACGTGCCCGGCCTGCACGCCATCGGCGAGACCGCCTGCACAGGGCTGCACGGCGCCAACCGGCTGGCCAGCAACTCGCTGCTCGAATGCATGGTGTTCGCTCGCGCCGCGGCGCAGGCGATTGCCGAGACGCCGGCCCGTGCCGCCATCACGCTGCCGGCCTGGGACGAGAGCCGCGTCACCGACGCCGACGAGACCGTGGTCATCTCGCACAACTGGGACGAGCTGCGCCGCTTCATGTGGGACTACGTGGGCATCGTGCGCACCAACAAGCGGCTGGAGCGCGCGGCTCATCGGATCGCGCTGCTGGATCGCGAGATCCAGGAGTTCTATGCCCATTTCCACGTCACGCGCGACCTGCTCGAGCTGCGCAACCTGGTGCAGGTGGCCGAGCTCATCGTGCGCTCGGCGCAAGGCCGGCGCGAGAGCCGCGGGCTGCACTTCAGCCGCGACTACCCGTCGCTCGCGGCACCCGCGGCGCCGACCATCCTGGTGCCGCCGGCCACCTGAACCGGTGGCCATCCAAAGTTCCTGAGCGGAATTTTTCTTTGAATGGTTCTCCACTAGCATTCGACGCCTCGCTCCCCGCGGCCCCGCCTTCTGGCCATCGGCGGGATTCCCCACTCACACTTCGCCTCGATCCCATGTTCCGTACTCTGCTCAAGTCCAAGATCCATCGCGCGACCGTCACCGACTGCGAGCTGCACTACGAGGGCTCCTGCGCCATCGACGAAGACCTGCTGGAGGCTGCCAACCTGGCGGAGAACGAACAGGTCCACGTCTGGAACATCAACAACGGCGAGCGCTTCGTGACCTACGCGATCCGCGGCCAGCGCGGCAGCGGCATCATCTCGCTCAACGGCTCGGCCGCGCGCCGGGCCTCGCTGGGCGACCTTGTCATCATCGCCGCCTTCGGCATGGTGCCCGAGGACCAGGTGCGCAGCCACCGGCCGAAGCTGGTGTTCGTGGACGGCGCCAACCGCATCAAGGAAGAGCGCGCGCATATCCCGGTGCAGCCCGCAGCGGGCGAAGCGGTCCCCGCCTGAGTGCAGTTCCAGGGCGCCTTGCCGCGCCCACCCCGACCCGGCCTGGAGCCGATCCCGGAGACATCCCGACCATGACATCCACGCCTGCCGCCAGCGCGGCCACGCCCTACGGCACCCTGCCGCCTGCCTCGGCGCCCGCGCAGCGCAAGCCGCTGAGCCTGCCGCGCCTGGCCGACATGCACGCGCGCGGCGAGAAGATCGTCATGCTGACCGCCTACGACGCCACCTTCGCGGCCATCGCCGATGCGGCCGGCGTCGAATGCATCCTGGTCGGCGACTCGCTGGGCATGGTCTGCCAGGGCCTGCACAGCACGGCGGGCGTCACGCTGGAGACCATGCGCTACCACACCGAGAGCGTGTTTCGCGGACTGCACCGCGTGCAGGGCACGGCCTGGCTGATCGCCGACCTTCCCTTCGGCAGCTACCACGAGTCGCGCGAGCAGGCGCTGCGCAGCGCCGCGGTGCTGATGCAGGCCGGCGCCCACATGGTCAAGCTCGAAGGCGGCGGCTGGACCAGCGAGACCGTGCGCTTCCTGGTCGAGCGCGGCATCCCCGTCTGCGCCCACCTCGGCCTCACGCCGCAGACCGTGCACGCGCTGGGCGGCTACCGCGTGCAGGGCAAGGGCGACGAAGCCGCGGCCCGGCTCAAGCGCGAAGCCCATGCGCTGCAGGACGCGGGCGCGGCGATGCTGGTGCTGGAGATGGTGCCCGCGGCGCTGGCCGCAGAGCTGACGGGTGAGCTGAAGCACTGCGCCACGATCGGCATCGGTGCCGGCCGCGGCACCGCCGGGCAGGTGCTGGTGCTGCACGACATGCTGGGCATGAACCTCGGAAAGATGGCGAAGTTCGTGCGCAACTTCATGCAGGACGCCGAGGGCATCGCGCCGGCCATCGAGGCTTATGTGCGCGCCGTAAAGGACGGCAGCTTTCCCGACGACCGGCTTCACGCCTGGTAGGAGCACCCCATGCAGATTGCACGCACCCTTCCCGAACTGCGCGAATTCCTGGCCCGCTACCAGCGCCCGGCCTTCGTCGCCACCATGGGCAACCTGCACGAGGGGCACCTGGCGCTGGTGCGCGAGGCCAGGCCGCTGGGCGACGTCACGGTGGCCAGCATCTTCGTCAATCGGCTGCAGTTCCTGCCGCACGAGGACTTCGACAGCTATCCGCGCACCTGGGACAGCGACTGCGAGAAGCTGCGCTCGGTCGGCTGCGACCTGCTGTTCGCACCCGACGAAAAGACGCTCTATCCCGAGCCCCAGACCTGCAAGGTGCATCCCGACCCGGTGCTGGCGGACATCCTCGAAGGACATTTCCGGCCCGGCTTCTTCGTCGGCGTCTGCACAGTCGTGATGAAGCTCTTCGCCTGCGTGCAGCCGCGCTTCGCGGTGTTCGGCAAGAAGGACTACCAGCAGCTGATGATGATCCGCCACATGGTGCGGCAGTTCGCGTTGCCCATCGAGATCGTGGGCAGCGAGACGCGGCGCGCCGAGGACGGACTGGCGCTGTCTTCGCGCAACGGCTACCTGAGCAAAGCCGAGCGGGCCGAGGCGGCGCAGTTGTCGAAGGCCTTGCGCGCGATGGCCGATGCGGTGCGCTCGGGCGAGCGCGATCTTGCGGCGATCGAGGCGCGCGCGATGGGTTGGCTGCAAGCGCGGGGCTGGAAGCCGGACTACCTGGTGCTGCGCCGCCGGGCCGATCTGCAGGCGCCGTCCGCCGGCGAGCCGCTGGTGGCGCTCGCGGCAGCCCGACTCGGCACGACCAGGCTGATCGACAACCTGGAAATCGATCCCTGAGTTCTTGACGAGCTACAGCGTCCCGGTTCGGAGACCGGGCGCTTCAGGCCGCGCCGATGCCGGCCACCAGCCCACCCGCCGGCTGGCCCTTCTTGAGCCCTGCGGTAAAGGCCAGCATGCGGTCGATCGGCACGCGTGCACGCAGGCCCAACGCCGGGTCTACATGCACCTCGCCATCGCCCGTCTCCAGCACGCGTGCCAGGTCGGCCAGGCCGTTCATCGCCATCCAGGGGCAATGTGCGCAGCTCTTGCAGGTGGCGCCGTTGCCGGCGGTGGGTGCCTCGATGAAGGTCTTGCCGGGGTTGAGCGTGCGCAGCTTGTGCAGGAGGCCGGTGTCGGTGGCGACGATGAATTCGCGCGCATCCATGCGCTGCGCGGCCGCGAGGATGCCCGAGGTGGAGCCCACGGCGTCGGCCAGCGCGATCACCGGCGCCGGCGACTCGGGATGCACCAGCACCTTGGCGCCGGGATGGGCCTCGATCAGCAGTTCGAGCTCGAGCGCCTTGAACTCGTCATGCACGATGCAGGCGCCGTCCCAGCTCAGCATGTCGGCGCCGGTCTCTCGCCGGATGTAGTCGCCCAGGTGCCGGTCGGGTGCCCACAGGATCTTGCGGCCTTGCGCATGCAAGGCGCTCACCACGTCCAGTGCACAGCTGGAAGTGACCAGCCAGTCGGCACGCGCCTTCACGGCAGCGCTGGTGTTGGCGTAGACGACCACGGTACGGTCGGGGTGCTCGTCGCAGAAGGCGCTGAAGGCATCGGCCGGACAGCCCAGGTCCAGCGAGCAGGTGGCGTCCAGGTCGGGCATCAGGACGCGCTTCTCGGGCGAGAGGATCTTGGCGGTCTCGCCCATGAAGCGCACGCCGGAGACGACCAGGGTCCGGGCCGGATGGTCGCGGCCGAAGCGCGCCATCTCGAGCGAGTCGCTGACGATTCCCCCGGTCTCCTCGGCGAGGTCCTGCAGGTCGGGATGCACGTAGTAGTGCGAGACCATCACCGCATTGCGCTCGCGCAGCAGACGGCGGATGCGTGACTTGAGCGCCTCGCGCTCCTCCGGCGAGGGCTCGGCCGGCACGCGCGCCCAGGCATGGCGCGTGTCGCAGGCGGCACCGGAAACCGGCTGCTCGTAGTCGACGCTGATGACTGCTGAGGTCATGGATCAGCCTTCCTGGAAACGCATCGAGAAATCGATCGCCTTGATGTCCTTGGTCAGGGCGCCGATGGAGATGCGGTCGACGCCCGTCTCGGCCAAGCCACGCACGCTGTCGATCGTGACGCCGCCCGAGATCTCCAGCACGGCGCGATTGCTTGCAGCCGCATCGTTGCGGCGCACGGCCTCGCGCAAGGTCGGCAGGTCCATGTTGTCCAGCAGGATCATGCGGGCGCCCTGGGCCAGCGCCTCGTCGAGCTGCTCCAGGGTCTCGACCTCAATCTCGACGAACCTGGCGCGCCGCCCTGCTTCACCGGCGGCCCGCAACGCGGCGCTGATGCCGCCGGCAGCGGCGATGTGGTTTTCCTTGATGAGGATGGCGTCGTAGAGGCCGATGCGGTGGTTGGTGCCGCCGCCGGTACGCACGGCGTACTTCTGCGCCAGGCGCAGGCCTGGCAGGGTCTTGCGGGTGTCGACGATGACGGCGCGCGTGCCGCGTACCGCCTCCACGTAGTCGGCCGTGCGGGTCGCGACCGCGCTGAGCAGCTGCAGGAAGTTGAGCGCGGTGCGCTCGGCGGTCAGCAGGGCGCGGGCGTCGCCCTCGATCTCCAGCACGACCTGGTCGGCCGCGCAGCGAGCGCCTTCCGCGCCACGCCACGCGATCCGTGCCTGCGGATCGAGTTGCTGCACGACGGCCTCCACCCAAGGCGCGCCGCACAGCACGGCGGGCTCGCGCAGCAGCACGCGGGCCGTGGCGCGGCTTCCGGCGGGCACCAGTGCGGCGGTGAGGTCGCCGTCTCCGACATCCTCGCGCAGGGCGCGCGCGCCATCGGCGGCGGCCAGTTCGGCAATCCGGGCCGGGGAGAAGTCGAAGAAGTTGTCGTCCATATCGATTGTTCTGTCTGTCTTCGAGCGCCGGACCGGGGCTTCACGGCGCTTCGACGCCTGGTTCGCGGCTCATCAGCTCCGTTACCGCCTCCGCGGGCCGCACGCGGCCGTCGAGCAGGGCCACCACGCTCTCCGCGATGGGCATCTCGACGCCCAGGTGGCGCGCCCGCTGCACCACGGTGCGCGCGCAGTAGACGCCCTCGGCCACATGGCCGAGCGAGTCCACGGCCTGCGCCAGCGTGTGCCCCTCGGCCAGGAGCAGGCCGACCTTGCGGTTGCGCGAGAGATCGCCGGTGGCGGTGAGCACCAGGTCCCCCAGTCCCGACAGCCCCATGAAGGTGTCGGGCCGCGCACCCAGGGCCAGCCCCAGGCGCGTCATCTCGGCGAGGCCGCGGGTGATCAGGGCGGCGCGTGCATTGAGGCCGAGCGCCAGGCCGTCGGCCAGGCCGGTTGCGATCGCCAGCACGTTCTTCACGGCGCCGCCGACCTCGACGCCGACGATGTCCTCGTTCGCGTAGACGCGCAGGCTCGGCCCGTGGAAGGCATCGACCAGCGCCTCGCGCAGAGCGGGATGGGCACTGGCCGCGACCAGCGCGGTCGGCCGGCCCTGCGCGACCTCCTGGGCGAAGCTGGGACCGCTGAGCACGCCGGCAACCAGGCCGGGCGCCACCTGGGCCTGGATTTCGTGGGCCAGCAGGCCATCGGCACCCGCCAGGGCGGGCTCGACGCCCTTGCACAGCCAGGCCACGGGGCAGGCCGCATCGCGCAGCAGCAGAAGCTGCTCGCGCAGGGCGGCCATGGGCGTGGCGATGATCGCCAGTTCCGCACCTGCGACCGCGGCCAGCGCGGTGCCGCCGCGCAAAGCAAGCGAGGGGGGAAGTGGAATGCCGGGCAGGTAGCGCGCGTTCTCGCGCGCCGACGTCATGGCCTTCACCTGGGCCGCGTCGCGCGCCCAGAGGCTGACCGCGTGGCGGCCGGCCGCATTGACCGCCAGCGCCGTTCCCCAGGCGCCGGCGCCGAGCACGCAGATCTTCATCGGCGGCTGCGCAATGCGACGTGGCGTTTTACTGGGTAACGATCGGCGAGGCCTGGCCGGCTGCCTGGGCCTGCTGCTGCTCGAACATGGCCTGGAAGTTGATCTCGGCCAGGTGCACCGGCGGGAAGCCGCCGCGCTGGATCACGTCGGCCACGTTGCCGCGCAGGTAGGGGTAGACGATCTGCGGGCAGGCGATGCCGAGGATCGGGCCCATCTGCTCCTCGGGCAGGTTGCGGATCTCGAAGATGCCGGCCTGCTTGGCCTCGACCAGGAACACGGTGCGGTCGTTGATCTTGGTCTGCACGGTGGCCGAGACGGTGATCTCGAAGATGCCGTCCGTCACGGGCTGGGCATCGACGCCGAGCTGGATGTCGACGGTGGGCTGCTCCTGCTCCAGCAGGATGGCCGGCGAGTTCGGCTGCTCGAGCGACAGGTCTTTCAGGTAGACGCGCTGGATCTGGAAGACGGGGTCTAGGGCTTGCTGGTCGGCCATGGCAGAACTTTCGAAGGTCAAAACAACGCCCGCCGGGGAAGAGGTGTCCCGATGGCGGGCTGGCGTGTTTGGATGAGGTGGGAAAAGGGGCGATTATCGCCCCGCGGCGTCAGGCGCCCTGCAGCAGCGGCATCAGCCCGCCGCGGCTGTCGAGGGCGATCAGGTCATCGCAGCCGCCGACATGCGTGTCGCCGATGAAAATCTGGGGCACGGTGCGCCGCTGGGTGATGTTCATCATCGTGATCCGGGCTTGCGGATCGCCGTCGATGCGAATTTCCTCGATCTGCTCGACGCCCTTGGCTTTGAGAATCTGCTTCGCGCGAATGCAGTAGGGGCAGACGGCGGTGGTGTACATCTTGACGGCTTGCATCGTGCTTATGTCGGATTGGAAGTTCAGGCCTTTTCAACAGGCAGGTTAGCCTCTTTCCAGGATTTAAGCCCGCCGGCTACGGCTTGGGCTTGCTCGTAGCCGAGTTTCTTCGCGATGGCCACCGCACGCTGGGCCCGTGCCCCGGTGGCGCACACCAGCAGCAGCGGCACCGTCTTGTTCTTGACTGCTGCAGTGAGCTTTTCCTCGAGCTGGTTGAGCGGCACGTTCTTGGCGCCGGTCATGTGGCCGGAGGCGAATTCCTCCGGCTCGCGCACATCGACCACCACGGCGCGCTCGCGGTTGATCAGCTGCACCGCGCCCTGCGCCGTCAATGATCCGGAGGTGGCCCCACGCAGCAGCGGCCAGGCCAGCATGCCGCCGGAGCTGAGCGCAATCAGGATCAGCATCCAGTTGTCGACGATGAATTTCACGGTGTTCTCTTGAGTGGCAAACCGCGGATTTTAGAATGTCGGGTTTTGGCAAGCGTTCCCAAAGGCCTCCCACATGCACAAACTGGTACTGATCCGCCACGGCGAATCGACCTGGAATCTCGAAAACCGCTTCACCGGCTGGACCGATGTCGACCTCACCCCGCTCGGCATCGAGCAGGCCAAGCAGGCTGGCCGGCTGCTGAAGGCCGAGGGATACGACTTCGACGTGGCCTACACCAGCGTGCTCAAGCGCGCCACCCGCACGCTGTGGCACACGCTCGACGAGCTGGACCGCACCTGGCTGCCCGTGGTGCACTCGTGGCGCCTCAACGAGCGCCACTACGGGGCGCTTCAGGGCCTCAACAAGGCCGAGACGGCCAAGAAGTACGGCGACGACCAGGTGCTGATCTGGCGCCGCAGCTACAGCGTGCCGCCACCGGCGCTCGACCCCAGCGACCCGCGCTGCGAGCGCGGCGACCCGCGCTACGCCAAGCTGGCACCCGAACAGGTGCCGCTGACCGAATGCCTCAAGGACACGGTGGCGCGCGTGCTGCCCTTCTGGAACGAATCGATGGCTCCGGCGATCCGCGCCGGCCGGCGGCTGGTGGTGGCAGCGCACGGCAATTCGATCCGCGCGCTGGTCAAATACCTGGATGGCATCTCCGACGACGACATAGTCGGGCTCAACATTCCGAATGGAATTCCGCTGGTCTACGAGCTCGACGACGAGCTCAAGCCGCTGCGGCACTACTACCTCGGCGATGCGGCTGCCGCCGAGAAGGCGGCCGCCGCGATCGCCGCACAAGGCAAAGCCTGAACCTGAAATCTGCCGCGGCGCCCTCGGGTACGAGGAACCCCGGCAGACAACTTGCTTCCAAGCTGTGTATATTGGTTTGACAGGCGACAAGGACATTTAAATGGGGCAGAAACTCAAGATCACCGGCTGGGTCGCAGCCGGCGCCGTTGCTGGCGCGCTGACCACCGTCTCGTTGCAAACTGTTGCACGAGGTTCATTGGCCCCTCTCCCACTCGAAGAACTGCAGCAGCTCGCGGCCGTGTTCGGCATGGTGAAGAGCGATTACGTCGAGCCCGTAGACGAAAAGAAGCTGATCTCGGACGCGATCTCCGGCATGGTCGCCGGGCTCGATCCGCATTCGCAGTACTTCGACAAGAAGTCCTTCAAGGAATTTCGAGAGGGCACCACTGGCCGCTTCGTCGGCGTGGGCATCGAGATCTCGCAGGAAGACGGCCTGATCAAGGTGGTGTCGCCCATCGAGGGCTCGCCTGCATTCCGCGCAGGCCTCAAGCCCAACGACATGATCACCCGCATCGACGACACGGCGGTGCGCGGGCTCTCGCTCAACGAGGCAGTCAAGCGCATGCGCGGCGAGGCCAACACCAAGGTGCTGCTGACGATCTTCCGCAAGGATGAGAACCGCACCTTCCCGGTGACCATCACGCGCGAAGAGATCCGTACGCAGTCGGTGCGAGGCAAGGTGATGGAGCCGGGTTACGGCTGGATCCGCCTGTCGCAGTTCCAGGAGCGCACGGTCGACGACTTCGTCAAGAAGGTCGACGAAATCTACAAGCAGGAGCCCAACCTCAAGGGCCTGGTGCTGGACCTGCGCAACGACCCGGGCGGCCTGCTCGATGCGGCAGTGGCGATCTCGGCCGCATTCCTGCCCGAGAACGTCACGGTGGTGTCCACCGACGGCCAGCTGCCCGAGAGCAAGTCGGTCTACAAGGCCGCGCCCGAGTACTACCAGCGCCGCGCCGGCAGCGACCCGCTGCGCAATCTGCCGCCGTCACTCAAGACGGTGCCCCTGGTGGTGCTGGTGAACGAAGGTTCGGCTTCCGCCAGCGAGATCGTGGCCGGTGCGCTGCAGGACCACAAGCGCGCGATCGTCATGGGCAGCCAGACCTTCGGCAAGGGCTCGGTCCAGACGGTCCGCCCGCTCGGCCCGGACACCGGCCTCAAGATCACGACGGCACGCTACTACACGCCCAGCGGCACCTCGATCCAGGCCAAGGGCATCGTGCCCAACGTCCTGATCGACGAGAGCGCCGAGGGCAGCCCCTTCGCGGCGCTTCGCATGCGCGAGGCCGACCTCGAGAAGCATCTGGCGAGCGGCCAGGGCCCCGAGGCGAAGGATCCCGAGCGGGAGAAGGCCCGCGACGAGGCACGCAAGCGCCTCGAGGAGGAAGCCAAGAAGCCGCCGCAGGACCGCAAGGTGCCCGAGTTCGGCAACGAGAAGGACTTCCCGCTGATGCAGGCGCTGAACCGGCTCAAGGGACAGCCCGTGCTCGTGAGCAAGACGCAGGTGATCGTCGAGAACAAGGAAGAGAAGAAGGAAAACTGATCCGGCACGCCAGCTCCCGTCGGGGGAGCGCCGGCATCGGCCCGCGCGGCGCATGGAAGACCAGGACCTGCTGCGCTACTCGCGCCACATCCTCCTCGAGGAATTCGGCATCGACGGCCAGGGGCGCGTCAGCGCCGGCCATGCGCTGGTGATCGGTGCCGGCGGCCTGGGCTCGCCGGTGGCGCTGTACCTCGCGGCGGCCGGCGTCGGCCACATCACGCTGGTTGACGACGACGAGGTCGACCTCACCAATCTCCAGCGCCAGATCGCCCACAGCACCGCCCGTGTCGGCCAGGCCAAGGTCGAATCGGCGGCCACGGCGATGCGGGACATCAACCCGGAGATCCGCATCGAAACCCATGTGCAGCGGGCCGACGAGGCCCTGCTGCACCGGCTGGTGGCCACGGCCGACGTGGTGATCGACTGCAGCGACAACTTCGCCACCCGGCAGGCCGTGAACCGCGCCTGCGTGACCCACGCGACGCCGCTGGTGGCCGGCGCGGCCATCCGTTTCGACGGCCAGTTGAGCGTGTACGACACGCGCGATGCCGCCTCGCCGTGCTACGCCTGCCTGTTCCCCCCGGACGCGCATTTCGAGGAAACGCGCTGCGCGGTGCTCGGCGTGTTCGCGCCGGTGGTCGGCACGATCGGGATGCTGGAGGCCAACGAGGCGCTGAAGCTGCTCGCCGGCATCGGCCCCTCGCTCGCGGGCAGCCTGCTGATGTTCGACGGGCGCCGAACGGCCTTCGACACGTTGCGGGTGGCGCGCGATCCGGGCTGCAGCGTCTGCGGCCACCGCCCGGCGGCGAGCTGATCGCCACCGGCGCGGCTTCCGCTACGACGGCTACTGCTTCCTGGCCTTGGCTGCGCCGGCCGCCGCCTCGCCCGCGCTGGGCCGCTTGGCCTGGGCCAGTACCGCCTGGCAGTCTGCGTCCGCACCCGGCCCGGTCTCGACGGTAGCGGCAAGCGCGAGCAAGGGGTTGAGGGCCCCCAGCACCAAGGCCGCGGCGCCGCGCGTCGCCAGCGATCCGGCTTCCAAGCGAGCGGTAGGCGCCGCGAAAGTGCCGCCGATGACCAGCGGCGTGCGCAACGACAGGATGCTCCTGTCCTTGGGCTGGGGGCGCACCACGAAGTCCAGGGTTTCCTTCGACAGGCTGGCCTGACCGCTCGCGCTGAACAGGGTGTCCTCCGTATCCAGCACGACGCTGCGGCTCACCATGGTGCCCTTCTCGACGTCGAAAGCCATCGCGGCGCAGCGCAGCACCACGTTCTTGTCGCCGCGCAGAAGAAACTTGATGATCTCGCCGCCATCCAGCCCCATGAACTCCAGCAGCAGGTTGCTGAACTCCCCGCGGCCGGTGAGGGCGGCGACGTCGCCGGAAGCATGGCCGAGCCAGCTCGCCACCGAGTTGCCCCGTCCGGAGAGATTGATCCGTCCGTCGAGCTTGCCGAAGCTGGTGCGCATGGTTTCGATCTTGGGGATGAGCCGGCTGAGCTGCATCCCGCGCACGTCCAGCCTCGCGCGGATGTCGGCCGGGTTCTGCGCGCCGTCGATGCGCACGGCGCCAGCGAGCGACCCGCCGGCGACGCCCAGGTTGAGCGGATCGAGCGTCAGCACGCCGTCCCGCAGCTTCACTTGCACGCTGCCCTTGTCCAGCGGCAGCTCACGGACGTTCCTGATCCGGTCGGCCGTGTACTTCACGTCGGCATTCATGGCACGCAGCCGCTCGAAGTCCAGGGTGGCGGCGGGCAGCACTTTGCGGCCGGGGTCGCGCTGCGCACGCTTGACCTCGGAGATGCTCGGCGGCGGTGCCAGGCCCTCGATGGCCTTGGCGGAGCGGTCGGTGGGGGGTAGGCCGATCAGCGGCCCGAGGTCGTCCATGTCCATCACGCGCGAACGCAGGGTACCGGACAGGAAGGGGACCTTCTGCGACTGGTCGAACTTCATGTCGCCACCTATGTCGGAGAGGCCCAGCTTGCCCTGGAGACCCGCCGCTTCCCACAACTTGGCGCGCTTGCGCAAGTTGCCGCTCAACGCATACGGCGAGGTCTGGGGCAATGCGATTCCGAGCAGCCCATAGAGATCGCCCAGGTTCCGGCCCCTGAGGTCGAAATGGGCGTCAACGCCGTCCAGCCTCGCCAGCTCGGCCACGGTGCCCTTGGCCTTCAGCCTCGTGTGGCCAGCGGCCGCATCGATCTCGAGCGGAAACGGGGGCTGGCCGGCCGCGTTGAGCTGCAGCACGTTGCCGGTCCGACCCTGGGCGGACAGCGGCTGGCGTTGGTAACGGCCCTTGATGCGAAAGTCGAGCGGCAGTTCCCCGCGGCTGCTGTCATAGCTGAAGTCGGCGCGCAGATCGACGCCAAGGTGGGCTGCCAGAAAGTCGAGCGTGCCCTGGTCAACCTCCAGAAGACCGATGACCGGGACGGTGCCTTCGTCCGCGGTGTCCTTGCCCAGTGCCCAGGTGCGCCGGCCGTCCTCCTCCATCTGCAGGCCCAGCGTGGGCGAGGCCAGAAAGATGCGCGGAATGACGATCCGCTTCGACAACAGCGGCCACAAGCGGATGTCGAAGGTTGCGCGCTCGGCCCGGACCAGGTAGGGCTCGCGCGCCCATGAAGGGTTGGCAAACTCGATGCCGTCGAGCTTCACCGTGGCACCGCGCCATCCCAGATCGACATCCAGGCGGCGGGTGATCTCGAACTTGCGGCCCGTCTGTTCGCTGACATAGCGATTGATCGGCTCGCGCAGCGTGTCCCACGGAAACAGGGCCAGCAACAGCAGCAGCGCCGCGAACAGCCCCAGCACCACCGCGCCGATCCTCATCCAGATCGACAAGCGCGGCTTGCGGGCGGGCGACGCGATCACGGCACGGTGGTCTTTCGATCCGGCGTCGAGGTGATGGAGGCAGGCGAAGCGAGAAAGCACAGGGCAGTGGCGCCCACGGTCGCGGCGGCGGCGGCGGATTCCACCAGCTTCAACTCGGCGCTTGCGGGTTCCCCAAGAGCCACGACGGCGGCAGCGGCCAGGGTCAACAGGCTGATGGCCCCGTAGTTCCACATCATCTTCATCTTGGCACCTCGGTGAGGGAGCTCGAGGCTGCGGCGGGCGTGCTGCAACTCGATGCCTCGAAGCGTAGGCGGCGCCTGCCTGTGCGCGGGTCGGCGCCCGACCGCAGCGGCTGTGAGGCGACGCCTACGGGCAGTCAGACCACAATACTCGTAAGAACGCGCCTACAGCCGCACGGCGCGACAGGCGGCATGATCCCGTCCTAGTCATTCGTAGCAACATTTACAAACTAGCTTTCATCGCGGTCATCCGCTAAGGTCGCGAAGTTTCATTCCAGGCTGACGCGCGGTTCTCCATGGACCTCAGATTGAAAACCTACATCGTCGAAGACAACGTCACGATCCGCGAGAACCTCGTCGGCACTCTGGAAGAACTCACGTGCATTTCGGCCGTCGGCTTCGCCGAGACCGAAGCGGAGGCTGTCCGCTGGCTGGCGGAGAACCGCGAACAGTGGGAACTGGCCATCGTCGACCTGTTCCTCAAGCAGGGCAGCGGCCTGGGCGTGCTGCAGGCCGTGAGCACGCGGCGGCCCGATCAGAAGATCGTGGTGCTCAGCAACTACGCCACGCCCGATATCCGCAAACGTTGCGCCCAGTTCGGCGTGGACGCGGTCTTCGACAAGTCGAACGAGATCGATGCGCTCATCGACTTCTGCATCGAGCAAGCCTCCGCACTGCGGCAGACCTCGGGTTCGAGCTGAAGCCACACAACCCGATCGCGCTCATGGCCCAGCCCATGCGGCGCCCCCGCCCCTGCGAGGGCGCCTTCCTCGCCTCAATCGATCAGCTTGTTCTTCAGCGCGTAATACGTGAGGTCGCTGTTGGAGGACAGGTTCATCTTCTCCATGAGCCGCGTGCGGTAGGTGCTGACCGTCTTGACCGAGAGCGACAGGGTCTTGGCGATGTCCCCCGCCGTTTCGCCCTTGGCCAGCTTGAGAAACACCTGGAACTCGCGTTCCGAGAGCTGCTCGTGGGGAGCCGCGTCGTCCTTGCGGTCGAGCTGGCGGGCCAACAGCTCGGCCACGGCCGGCGTGATGTAGCGGCGGCCCAGCGAGATGGTGCGAATGGCGTTCACGATTTCCATCGGATCGCATTCCTTGTTGAGGTAGCCGCTCGCACCCTGCCGGATCAGGTTCATTGCATAGTGCTCCTCGGGGTATCCGCTGAGGATGAGGATGCCTACATCCGGAGCCTTGGCGCGGATCATCGCCAGTGCGTCGATGCCGCTTTGCCCGGGCATCGACAGGTCCATTACCAGCACGTCCAGCTCCGTGGTGCGCACGAGCTCGATCGCCTCGCGCCCGCTGGCCGCCTCGCCGACCACGCGCAGATCGACGTGCTCCGAGAAGAACTGGCGCAGGCCGGAGCGCACGATGGCATGGTCATCCACAATTCCGATCTTGATCATCTGATACCTTCTTTGTCGTGTCGCGGCCTTTTGCGTCGCAGCAAACTGCCCCCTGATTCACGTCGATTATTCCTGAATTTGAACTGCTCGCGTCCCGCGGAGACCCCATGCGCTGGTTAGCTTTCCCCAAGATGGCCGCCGGCCTCACGCTCGCGATGCTCGCGGCGCTTGCGCTCGTGGGCATCAACGAGGCTGGCTACCGGCAATCCACAAGGGCGCTGACGGAGGTCAGCGAGGCCCAGCGGATACGGCTCGCACTCAATCTTCTGCTCCAAAGCATCGTAGACGCCGAAACGGGTCAGCGAGGCTACTTGTTGACGGGGGAAGCGCGCTATCGCGAACCTTACGACAGCGCGGTCAAGAAGGTCGATGGCCAGCTGGCCGCGCTCCAGTCACTTTACGCCACCCGCCCTGCGGAGTCTGCGCGGCTGGCCGAGCTCGCCAAGCATGTCTCGCGCAAGCTCGCGGAGATCGACATGAGCGTACGGCTGCGGCGGGAGGGCAACGACGATGCCTGGAAATTCGTGATCACCACGGATGTCGGCCGCGAGGAAATGGAAGCCATCCGTCAGCAGGCGGGCGAGCTGATCGCGCTCAGCAACGAAGCCCTGATGCGAGGACAGGCGCAGATCGCAAGCTCGCTGCGCTTCGCTCGCATCGGCATCGGGCTGGTGGCGCTGGCGGGGCTCGCGGCCTTCTATCTGTACCTGCGCCAGACGCATGCGCTGCGCTCGGCCGGCGAGCGCCAGCAGGAAGCATTGCAGCGCGAGCGCAATGCGCTGGAGGACGAGGTGCGGGAGCGGACCGCGACGCTGGCCGAGCTCGCCACTCATCTGCAGGAGGTGCGGGAGACCGAGCGCGGCTTTCTCGCTCGCGAGCTGCACGACGAGCTGGGCTCTCTGCTGACCGCTGCCAAGCTCGACGTCGCACGGCTGAAATCCCGTCTGGTCGATTCGCCGGAAGCGATACAGCGGCTGCAGCACATGAACGAACTGCTCAACAGCGGCATCGCGCTCAAGCGCCGCATCATCGAGGACCTGAGGCCCTCCTCGCTCGCCAACCTCGGCCTCATCGCCTCGCTCGAGATCCTGGGGCGCGAGTTCGCCGAGCGCTCCGGCGTCGAGATCGAGATGGTGCTCGAGCCTGTGGTTCTCGACGAAGCCAACCAGCTCACCGTTTATCGGATGGTGCAGGAGGGCCTGACCAACATCGGCAAGTACGCGCAGGCAACCGAGGCCAGCATCGTGATGCAGAACTACGGCAACCACGTCGTGGTGGAGGTGAGCGACAACGGCAAGGGCTTCGACGTCCAGGCCGCGCGCGCGTCCTCTCACGGCCTGGCAGGCATGCAGCACCGCGTCGAGACGGCGAAGGGCAAGCTGACCATCTCGTCGGCACCGGGCCAAGGGACGCGCCTGAGCGCCAGTCTGCCCACTGCCGCCGCAGCCAGCCCTTTACCGGCCAGCCAGCTGGCTTGAGCGCAGCCCACGCACTCGCAGGCTGGCGCGATTCGGCCCTCTCCTACGCCCCCAGCCCTCGGCTGCTGACAGGGTCTTGAAGGGCCCTCATTTAACGTTCGTTCCACGCTCTTGCAACGGCGAAGAGCCGTGATCCACATAACGAGACAGCTCGAAAAAAAGGAGTCCAGCATGTTGTACTACGCAGTCGTGTTCCTGGTCATCGCGCTCATCGCTGCAGTCTTCGGCTTCGGCGGCATCGCGGCCAGCGCGGTGGGCATCGCCAAGATCCTCTTCGTCATCTTCATCGTGCTGGCGCTCGCCAGTTTCATCGCGGGCTTGATGCGACGATGACTGCATCGTTACGATGAGCAGGCTCTCGCAATTTTTCTCCCGGAAGGACTTTTCTCATGAGCACGATCAAGACCCCCTCGCAGCTGGCTGAAGAGGCACGTACGACGGCCAGCGACGCCATCGACTCCACCCGCGCCTACGCCCAGAACGCGGTGAACGCCGCAGGCGAGAAGGTTCGCGACCTGCGCCGCGAGGCCGAGCCCACAGTCGAGCAGCTCGCCGCCCGTGTGCAGCAAGCCGTGCAGCGCGGCCTGGATGCCGCCTCGACGACCAGCGCCCGCGCCCAGCGCCGCCTGGAACAGGCGGCCGACGTGACAGGCCGGTACATTGCCGATCAACCGGTGCGCTCGGTGCTCGTCGCCGCCGCAGCCGGCGCCATCATCACCGCCCTCATCGTGCTCGCCAGCCGCCGCAGCCGGGACGACTACTGACCTGAAGCCGCCCCGCCCCTGCTGCCGCCTGCCGCACCATGTTCCATCCCATTTTTTCCACGGTGCTCAGGCATCCCGAGCTGTTCGTCCAACATGCCTCGAACTACGCGGCGCTGCTCAGGCTCGAGGCGGCGGAGGCGAGCAAGGGGCTGATAGGCCGGCTCATCGCCGGCGTTCTTGCAGCGGTCAGCGGCATGCTGGCCTTGGGCCTGACGGGAACGGCCATCATGCTGGGCGTGGTCCAGGGCGGGTTTCATTGGGTGCTGGTCGCGGTTCCAGGCGTATCGGCGGCCATCGCGCTGATCGCCGGCTACATCGCCGCGCGCCCCATCGAGTTCCACGGATTCAACGAATTGCGCGCACAGGTGGATGCGGACATTCAGGCTCTCCATGCCGCGGGAGACGCCGGTGCCCGCTGAACACGAGGGCCTGACGCCGCAGGAGCGGCTCGCCATTTCCCGGCGTGCGCTGGTCGCGCAGTTGCAGGGGCGCGGGCAGCGCGCGTACGACAGGGAGCCGGTCGAGGAAGCGGCTGCGCAACGGACGCGGCGGGAAACGATCATCGACCGCGTCCCCTGGGCCGCGATGGCGCGCAACGTCGTGCAGCGCTGGTGGCACCGCCATCCCGCCAACGCGGCGGGGCAGCTCGCCCGGCCCCTGATCGAGCGATACGCGCGCGAACAGCCGGCCAAGCTCATCGCCGCCGCGGCCGGGACGGGAGCACTGATCGTGCTGATCAGACCCTGGCGCCTGCTGTCCATCACGGCAGTGCTCGCCGCGGTGCTCAAGACATCGGACCTGGCCGATCTCGTGACCACGCTGATGCACAAGAACCCGAACAGTCCCCCACGAAAGGATTCCCCATGACAAACGCAATAGCCGAGAAGCCCCAGCGCCTGGTGCTGGACCAAGCCAAGATCGACGCAGCGTCCCAAAGCCTCGACGAGGGCGCCGTGACACCGGGCTATGGCCCTTGGCGCGACGACATCGTGAAACTGCTCAACGACGCACTGGCGACCGAGCTGGTCTGCGTGCTGCGCTACAAGCGCCACTATTTCACCGCGAGCGGCCAAGCCTCGCCGCCGATCGCCGACGAATTCCTGGTGCACGCCAACGAAGAGTCTGCCCATGCCGACAAGATCGCGGAGCGCATCGTGCAGCTGGGAGGCGATCCGGACTTCAACCCGCAGACCCTGCGCGAGCGCAGCCACGCCCAATACGACGAAGCCAAGGACCTGCAGGCCATGGTGCGCGCCAACCTGGTGGCCGAGCGCATCGCCATCGAGACCTACCGGCAGATGATCTCGCTGGTCGGGGACAAGGACCCCACCACCCGGCGCATACTCGAGCAGATCCTGGCCGACGAAGAAGAGCATGCCGACGAGTTGAAGGACTGGCTCGGCCACTGAGCACCGCGTGCGGAGCGCGCGCCAGCAAAAAAGCCCGGCTTGCCGGGCTTTTTTGCTGGACTGCCCAAGGCGTCGGGCCTACATGGTCTTTACCTCCAGCTGGTTGTCGACGCCGCCGACGCCCTTCACCGCCTTGGCGATCTCCGTCGCGCGAATCTTGGCCGCGGCGCTGGGCGCCGGGCCCTTGAGCACCACGGTTCCGCCCTTGGTGTCGACGTCGATCCTGGCCGCGCTCAGGTCGGGGTCCTTGGCCAAGCCCGCCGACACGGCGGCTGTGATCGCGGCGTCGTCGAGTGTGGCGGCCACCGAGGCGCTTGCTGTCTTGGCCGCGTCGGTGGCGTCTTGGGACTCTCGCTTGATCGTGGACTCGGCCGAAGCACTGGACGACTCGGCCTTCTGCGTGGCTTCCCGGGTCAGGCGTTCGGCCTTGGCCTTCGCCTCGTCTCCTGCTTGTTCGGTCTTGGCGATGGCCGAATCCAGCTTCTCGCCGGCCGTCTGCTTGCCGCCCTTGTCGCAGGCGGCCAGCGCCAGGACACCGCCTGCCAGCATCAATGCGAGCCGGCTGCGCCTGGAAGTGGGTGGGTTCATGACAAGCTCCTTGGATGAGCGGCCGTCTCGGGCCATCGAGCCAGCCTACCGAGCGGATCTGAAAGTCGAGTCCCGGCACCATCCAGAGGTGCTGTAGGACTTCAGGCGGTGAGGATCCAGCCTTCGAGCGGGTCCATGGCCTCAGGCAGCCCGTAGCCCGGGCCGGCGCTCGTGCGGCGGGCAGCGCCCCAGGCGGCCTGCACAAGGCACAGCGCGGCGTCGAGGCAGTCGCCACGGGCGTCGGCCAGTAACTGGTCGCGCTCGGCACCGCCCAGCGCCAGCCGGAGGCCCAGGCGCGTGGCGCCGCCTTCGAGCGCGGCAAGCAGCTCGGCCCGCGCTTCGCTGTGCCGGGCAGTCTGTAAGGCGGCGGCGTCGCTCTTGTAGCTGCGCCGCCCGATCAGCTCCCGCGCCAGCAGTCCCGGGTAGCCCTCCAGTGCGATGCGCCCCGCGGTGCCGGCCGGGGCATGCAGGCCCGGCAAGGCCGCACCGGCCTCGAGCAGCCGCGGCACGCCGGCATGCAGCATGAAGGCTACGGGCGGGTTGACCCATTTCATGGAAGGGCTGGAGCCGGCCGGCGCGTCGGTGGCGCGGTGTGCGAACTTGCCGCCCACGGGCCGGGCTGCGCAGAAGGCGGCGAAGGTCTCCCGGATCAGGGCACGATCCAGGCCGGCATAGTGCGCGACCAGCGCCCGCCATTGCATCGGCCAACCGAGATGCGCGACCAACTCGCGCGGCAAACCGAAGGGAAAGTCGAAAGCGCCGACCCAGGCAGGCTGGTCGGCCAGCCACCCGCGCCAAGCTTCCAGTGAGGCGAAGCGCTCGAGCCGCCGCAACGCCACGCCATCCGGCGTGGCGCAGCCCAGGGCCAGCACGATGGGTTTGCGCGCGCTCGGCGCGCTGGAGAAATCGCAGCCCAGCAGCAGGGAGGGCACCGCGCGATGCCGCCCTCAGTGACGGCCGACGATGGCGGCAGTCGCCATCAGCTCTTCCAGCAGCGCGAGCGAAACCTTGCCCGAGACCGAATACGGGTCGAGCTCCGGCTTTTCCGAGTACTTGAGCAGGGTCGAGACGTTGAGCTTGGACAGGTTGACCTGCCCCATGGTCCAGCCGCCGAAGCGGCGTTCCGTGATTTCCTCGTAGTGCAGCAGCACCACGTCCTTGTGGCGCGGATCCCTCTGGATATGACCATAGAGCTCGCTGATCGCGGTCCGACCGCCCTCGATGGCCTGCAGGAACACACCGCCGCCGTAGCAGAGGATGCCTGTGACGCCGCAGGCGATGTTGTGGGAGCGCGATTGCGCGAGGATCGCCTCCACCGCGCCGGGGCTGGTGTCGACGGCACGGCTGACATAGAGCAGGCGTACGAGCATGGCGTTCAACTCCGACGCGGGATCAGCGCGAGGAATTCGCGCCGCAGGTTGGAATCCTTGAGGAAGACGCCGCGCATCACGGAGTTGATCATCTTGCTGTCCATCTCCTTGACGCCGCGCCATTGCATGCAGAAATGCTCGGCCTCCATCACCAGCGCCAGCCCGTCGGGCTGGGTGCGCTCCTGGATCAGGTCGGCCAGTTGGACCACGGCCTCTTCCTGGATCTGGGGACGGCTCATGACCCACTCGGCCAGCCGCGCGTACTTGGACAGGCCGATGACGTTGGTCTTCTCGTTGGGCATCACGCCGACCCAGAGCTTGCCGATGATCGGGCAGAAGTGGTGCGAGCAGGCGCTGCGCACCGTGATCGGACCGACGATCATGAGCTCGTTCAGATGCTCGGCGTTAGGGAACTCGGTGAGCGAGGGCTGGGCCACGTAGCGGCCCTTGAACACCTCGTTCAGGTACATCTTGGCGACGCGGCGCGCGGTGTTCTCGGTGTTGTGGTCGTTCTCGAGGTCGATCACCAGCGCCTCGAGCACGGCCTTCATCTTGTGTTCGACCTCGTCGAGCAAGCTCTCCAGCTCGCCGGGCTCGACGAACTCGGCGATGTTGTCGTTGGCATTGAAACGCTTGCGCGCTGCCAGCAGGCGCTCCCGGATTTTCACGGAGACGGGCGTGCCCTCATCCCCGGCGTCCGGCTCGGAGCGCTCCGCGGTGTCGATTTTCCTTAGCATCAGCGCATCCTAACAGCGAATGAACCACAGCGAATGTCCCTGCAGCGCGCTCCCTGCCTGACCATCAAGCTATTGTTTTGATAGCACGAAGTCAGCCACCAGCGGCAGATGGTCGGACATTCGCGCCCAGATCGGCCCCCGCGGCACGGTGGTCGCCACCGCCTCGACCTGCCGGCCGTAGATGAAATCGAGCTGCGTCACCGGCAGGCGCGAAGGATAGGTCAGCGTGCGCGGGCCGCGCAGGTCGCCGGTGTCGCGCAGGCCCATGGCGTTCATCGCGTAGCGCATGCGGGCACCCCAGTCGTTGAAGTCGCCGGCCACCACCAGCGCCTCGCCCGGCGGAATCTCGCGATCGATAAACTCGCGCAGCAAGGCGATCTGGCGCACCCGGCTGCCTCGGATCAGGCCAAGGTGCACCACGATCGCATGCACCGGCTGGCCTTCGACCTCGATCGCCACGTGCAGCAGGCCGCGCTGCTCGAAGCGGTGGTCGGAAATGTCCTGGTGGGTCTTGCGCAGCACCGGCCAGCGCGTGAGCAGTGCGTTGCCATGTTCGCCATGCCGCGTGATGGCATTGGTCTCGTAGATGGCGGTGTAGCCCTCGGGAGCCAGAAAATCGGCTTGCGGCACCTCGGGCCAGTGCCTGAAGCGCGCGGCGGCCTGGCGGTTCATCTTGCGCACTTCTTGGAGGCAGACGATATCGGCGTCCAGTTGCTCGATGGCATGGCCCAGGTTGTGGATCTCGAGCCGCCGCGTCGGTCCGATGCCTTGCACCCCCTTGTGGATGTTGTAGGTGGCGACCCTTAGGTTGCTGCCGCTTGGGGTGCTGCTCGGCAAATTCATTGCGCAAATTTTGGCAGCAGCAGGATCGCTTCTGCATTCGAAGGGGAAAAGCAGGCATCGGCCGCCTCGCGGTAGGGCAGCCAGCGCCAGGCCGTGTGCTCGCGCGGGTCCAGCCGAGGTGTCAGGCGCTCGGGCACGCACAGGCCGAACAGGTGCTCGGTGTTGTGGGTGACGCCTGGAGCATAGCGGGAACGCCAGCGGGGATAGATCTCATAGACGTTCTGCAGCTGCCAGTCGCGCAGCTGGCAGGCCAGCGCGCTGCCCTCGCGGCAGTCGATGCCGGTCTCCTCGGCGACCTCGCGCGCCGCCGTGAGCGCCAGTGGCTCGTCGACGTCATCCTTGCTGCCGGTCACCGACTGCCAGAAATCCTCGGCGTCGGCACGTTGGATCAGCAGAACCTCGAGCGCCGGGGTGTGGATCACCACCAGCACCGATTCAGGAATCTTCCAGGGCCGCTCGCTCATGCTTGCGCCCCTTCCCTCTCAGGCGGCCGGCTGGGGATTGCGCAAGCGGATATGCAGCTCGCGCAACTGCTTCTCGTCGACCGGGCTCGGCGCCTGCGTCAGGAGGTCCTGGGCGCGCTGGGTCTTGGGGAAGGCGATCACGTCGCGGATGGACTCGGCGCCGGTCATCAGCATCACCAGCCGATCGAGGCCGATCGCGATGCCACCATGCGGCGGCGCTCCGTACTGCAGCGCGTCCAGCAGGAAGCCGAACTTGTTCTGCGCGTCTTCCGGACCGATCTTGAGGGCGCGGAACACCTTGCTCTGCACCTCCTCGCGGTGGATACGCACCGAGCCGCCGCCCATCTCGATGCCGTTGAGCACCATGTCGTAGGCCTTGGCGATGCACTTTTCGGGGGCGGTGTCCATGAGGTCCTCATGGCCGTCCTTGGGCGAGGTGAACGGGTGGTGCACGGCCGACCAGCGCTGGCCTTCCTCGTCGAACTCGAACATCGGGAAGTCGACCACCCACAACGGCGCCCAGCGTTCCTCGAACAGGCCGTTCTTGCGGCCGAAGGCGCTGTGGCCGATCTTCACGCGCAGTGCGCCGATGGCGTCGTTGACGATCTTCTCCTTGTCGGCGCCGAAGAACAGGATGTCGCCGTTGCGTGCGCCGGTGCGCGCGATGATCTCGGCCAGCGAGGCGTCGTTGAGGTTCTTCACGATCGGGCTCTGCAGGCCCTCGCGGCCCTGGGCCGCGTCGTTGACCTTGATGTAGGCCAGGCCCTTGGCGCCGTAGATCTTGACGAACTCGGTGTAGGCATCGATGTCGCCGCGCGAGAGGCCGCCCTCGGCGCCGCCGCCGGGCACGCGCAGCGCGACGACGCGGCCGCCCGTCATGCCGGCCGCCTGCGCGAAGACCTTGAACTCGACATTGCGCATCACGTCGGTGAGCTCGGTGAACTCCAGCTTCACGCGCAGGTCGGGCTTGTCGGAGCCGTACTTGAACATCGCATCGGCATAGCTCATGACCGGGAAGGGTGGCAGCTCGACCTGGGCCGCGCTGCGGAACACCTTGCGGATCATGCCTTCGAACATCTCGCGGATCTCCTCCTCGGCCATGAAGGAGGTCTCGATGTCGATCTGCGTGAACTCGGGCTGGCGGTCGGCGCGCAGGTCCTCGTCGCGGAAGCATTTGACGATCTGGTAGTAGCGGTCGAAGCCGGACACCATCAGGAGCTGCTTGAAGAGCTGGGGCGACTGCGGCAGCGCGAAGAAGCTGCCGTCGTGCACCCGGCTGGGCACCAGGTAGTCGCGCGCGCCCTCGGGCGTGGACTTGCCGAGCATCGGCGTCTCGATGTCGATGAATCCATTGGCGTCGAGGAACTTGCGCACCTCCATCGTGACCTTGTAGCGCAACATCATGTTGCGCTGCATCACCGGACGGCGCAGGTCGAGCACGCGGTGCGTGAGGCGGGTGGTCTCGGAGAGGTTGTCGTCGTCGAGCTGGAAAGGGGGCGTCACCGATGGGTTGATGACCTTCATCTCGTGGCACAGCACCTCGATCTTGCCGCTCTTGAGGTTCTCGTTGATCGTGCCCTCGGGTCGCGCGCGCACCAGGCCCGTGACCTGCACGCAGAACTCGTTGCGCAGGCCTTCGGCGGTGGCGAAGGTGGCGGCGCGATCGGGGTCGCACACCACCTGGACATAGCCCTCGCGGTCGCGCAGGTCGATGAAGATCACGCCACCGTGATCGCGGCGGCGGTTGACCCAGCCGGACAGGGTGACGGTTTGGCCCAGCAGGGCTTCGGTCACGAGACCGCAATAGTGTGTACGCATGGCCATAGTGGATTCCGGCGCCGTCGGTGGCGCTTGTTTTATCTGTTCGCGATGGTCGCGGGGCCGCCGGGAACGACCACGCCCATCGACACGATGTACTTGAGCGCGTCGTCCACGCTCATCCTGAGTTCAATGCAATCGCTTCGCTTGAGCATCACGAAATAGCCGCCCGTCGGGTTAGGCGTGGTGGGCACGTAGACGCTCAGGTAGTCGCCGCCGCCCAGTTCCGAGAGCACCTCGCCACCCGGCGCGCCGGTCACGAAGGCGATGGTCCAGAAGCCGTCGCGCGGCCACTGGACCAGCACCGCGGTGCGGAAGGCATTGCCGTTCTCGGAGAACAGCGTGTCCGACACCTGCTTGACGCTGGAATAGATCGAGCGCACCACCGGGATGCGGCGCACCACTGCGTCGCCCCAGCCCAGCAGGCGCTTGCCGATGAAGTTGCTGGCGGTGGCGCCGACGACCAGCAGGATCGCCAGAGTCAGCAGTACGCCCAGCCCGCGCACCTTGTGCGCGGTGAGCCATTGCTGCCAGTGCTCGGGCAGCAGCCACAGCGTCTGATCCAGCGTGCCGATGATCCAGTTCAGAACGCCCAGCGTGATGACCAGCGGCACGATGACCAGAAGGCCGGACAGCAACCATTTGCGCAGGGCGTGCATGACGTGGGCGCGGCTCTCAGTCGCCCTTGGAGGCGGCTGGAGCAGTTGCGGGCGCCGGGGTGGGAGTGGGCGATGCGGCGGCCGCGGGCGCGTCGGCGGCACCAGTCGAGGCGGGAGTGCCCTCGGCGGGCGCGCTCGTCCCCTTGTCGCCATTGCCCTTCTCGGCTGCCTTCTTGCCCCCGCCATCGCGGAAATCGGTCACGTACCAGCCCGAGCCCTTCAGCTGGAAGCCGGCGGCGGTGACCTGCTTGCTGAACGCGCTGGCGCCGCAGTGCGGGCAATCCGTCAGCGGCGCATCGGACAGTTTCTGCAGCACGTCCTTGGCAAAGCCGCAGGCGCTGCACTTGTAGGCGTAGATAGGCATGGGTAGGAGGGGAGAAGAGCGGCCGGCGGCTGCTCGCAAAGCTTTAAATTATAGGTTGGCACGAGGGTGCCCCAAGGCTTGCCCTTCCTGCATCCACCACCGGCTCGAGAGGCGTACTTCACACCTTTTCAAACGGGATCGACCGCCAGCGGGCGGTGCGGCGTGCGCCGATTGGCGAGCCATTGCGGCGCCAGCGAACCCGCGAACATGCCCGCGAATGAGGCCAGCACGCCGGCAAGCTGGGCCGGGAATTCCTCGCCCCACGGCATGGCGAGGAACAGGAGCCACACCCCGATACCGAGCACCACGGAGGCCACCGCGCCCTGGGTGGTCGCCCGCTGCCAGTACAGGCCGCAGACCAACGGCACGAAGGCGCCTACCAGCGGCACCTGGTAGGCGCCCGAGACCAGCTCGTAGATCGGGGTGCCCTGCATGCGGATCGCATAGGCGAGTACCGCGGCGCTGAACAGCAGCACCGTGATGCGCATGGTCAGCAGGTTCTCCCGGTCGGTGCCGGCCGGGCGGAACTGGCGCCAGATGTTTTCCGTGAAGGTGACGCTGGGCGCCAGCAGGGTGGCGGACGCGGTGGACTTGATGGCTGACAGCAGCGCCCCGAAGAAGAACACCTGCATCACGAAAGGCATCTTCTCCAGCACCAGGGTGGGCAGCACCTTCTGCGGATCGTCCTTGAGCAGCGTGGCGGTCTGCTCCGGCATGATGAGCAGGGCGCTCGCCACCAGGAACATGGGCACGAAGGCGAACAGGATGTAGGCGATGCCGCCGATCACCGGCCCGCGGGTCGAGGCCTTGACGCTGTTGGCCGACATGACGCGCTGGAACACGTCCTGCTGCGGGATCGAGCCCAGCATCATGGTGATGGCCGCGGCGAAGAAGAAGACGATCTCCTTCCAGCTCGGCTCGGGCCAGAAGCGGAACAGGTCCTTGCTGGCGGCGAAGGCCACTACCTTGTCGGCGCCGCCGGCCATGTTGCCGGCGAACATCGCGATCACCGCCAAGCCGAGCACCAGGATGATCATCTGGATGAAATCGGTCACCGCCACCGACCACATGCCGCCGAACAGCGTGTAGGCCAGGATCGAGATCACGCCGATGACCATGCCGGCCGGGATGCTGACGACACCACCCGACAGCAGGTTGAACACCAGCCCCAGCGCCGTGACCTGCGCCGAGACCCAACCCAGGTAGCTCAGCATGATGATCAGCGAACAGGCGACCTCGACGGTGCGGCCGAAGCGCTCGCGGTAGTAGTCGCTGATGGTGAGCAGCGTCATGCGGTAGAGCTTGCCGGCAAAGAACAGCCCAACCAGGATCAGGCAGGTGCCGGCGCCGAACGGGTCTTCGACCACGCCGTGCAGCCCGCCCTCGATGAACTTGGCGGGAATGCCGAGCACGGTCTCGGAGCCGAACCAGGTGGCGAAGGTCGTGGTCACGATCATGAAGAGCGGCAGGTGCCGCCCGGCGATCGCGAAGTCGGTGGTGTTCTTCACGCGCTTGGCGGCGTACAGGCCGATCGCGATCGTGACGAGCAGGTAGACGATGACCAGGGTCAGCAGCACGGCGGGATCCTCCTATTCAGAACAGACGCACGCGCACCAGCACCTGCATCGCGATCAACCCCAATACAAAACCTATGCCACCGTAGATGATGGCTTGCAGGAGCCGGTTGGTCCGCTTTTGAGCGGCCAGCAGCTCCAGCAGTTCGCGGCGGTGGTCGGCGGGCCGATTCTCGAGGAAATCGTGCATCAGCCGAGGAAGCTGCGGCAGCAGCTTGGCGTAACGCGGCGCTTCGTCGCGCAGCTGCTCCAGCAGCTTGCGCGGGCCGATCTGGTCGCTCATCCATTTCTCCAGGAACGGCCTGGCGGTATGCCACAGGTCCAGCTCCGGGTCGAGCTGGCGCCCCAGGCCCTCGATGTTGAGCAGGGTTTTCTGCAGCAGCACCAGCTGCGGCTGGATCTCGACGTGGAAGCGGCGCGAAGTCTGGAACAGGCGCATCAGCACCATGCCCAGCGAGATTTCCTTCAAGGGGCGATCGAAATAGGGCTCGCAGACGGTGCGGATCGCCGCCTCCAGCTCGTCGATGCGCGTGCCCTCGGGCACCCAGCCGCTCTCCAGGTGCAGCTCCGCCACCCGCTTGTAGTCGCGCCGGAAAAAGGCGGCGAAGTTCTGCGCCAGGTACTCCTTGTCGGACTCCGTCAACGTGCCGACGATGCCGAAGTCCAGCGAGATGTAGCGCCCGAAGGTGGCAGGCTCCAGGCTGATCTGGATGTTGCCGGGGTGCATGTCGGCATGGAAGAAGCCGTCGCGGAACACCTGCGTGAAGAAGATGGTGACGCCGTCGCGCGCGAGCTTCGGGATGTCGACGCCGGCGGCGCGAAGGCGGTCCAGTTGCGCGATCGGCACCCCCTTCATGCGCTCCATCACGATCACCTCGGGATGGCAGAAGTCCCAGAACATCTCGGGGATCATCACCAGCTCGAGCTTGGTCATGTTGCGCCGCAACTGGGCTGCGTTGGCGGCCTCGCGCACCAGGTCGAGCTCGTCATGCAGGTACTTGTCGAACTCGGCCACCACCTCGCGCGGCTTGAGGCGCTTGGCGTCGCTCGACAAGTTCCCGACCCATGCGGCCATCATGGCCATCAACTCGAGGTCCTTCTCGATCACGTCCCGCATCCCGGGCCGCAGCACCTTGACCGCGACTTCGCGGATCGCCCCACCGGACTCCCGAAGGGTCGCAAAGTGCACCTGGGCGATCGAGGCGCTGGCGACTGGCGTCTCGTCGAAGTCGACGAAGACCTCGCCTACCGGGCGACGGAAAGCGCGCTCGATGGTCGCGATCGCGATCCTGGAGTCGAAGGGCGGCACGCGGTCCTGCAGCCAGGCCAGCTCATCGGCGATGTCCGCCGGCAGCAGGTCGCGCCGCGTCGACAGCACCTGCCCGAACTTGACGAAGATCGGCCCCAGGCTTTCCAGTGCCTCGCGCAGGCGCTGGCCCCGGGGCGCGTCGAGCTTGCGGCCGAAGGAAACGATGCGCGCCACCACCCGCAGCCAGGGCTTCTGGAAGCTGGTGAGCACGAGCTCGTCGAGCCCGTAGCGCAGCGCGACCAGGACGATGAAGACGCCGCGGTAGAAGCGCCTCATTCGGTGCCTGCGGAGCCGGCGGGCTTGCCTCCGCGCTCACCGACGAACCGCCGCAGGCCCTCGGCCACACGCCGCGCACCGTTCGCTACCGCGTGAGCCGGCACATCGCCGATCAGGCGTGCCAAGTCGTCCTCCACGTCCCAGCGCACGTGGTCGACCAGCCAGTTGACCTCGGCGGCCAGCTGCACGTCGCCCTCGATCCGCACCGCGGGTTTCTCGCCGCGGACGGCGGCCCGCGCCAAGCCAAAGGGCGAGGTCTCGGCGAGCACCAGCATGAGCTCGGGCACCGCGTCCTCCGGTGCCAGGTCGAGCAGACCGGCCGGCGTGGCGACAACCTTCATGGTCACGAATCGCCATTCGAATTCGACCACCCTGCCCTGCTGGCGCGCCAGGCGCTGCTGGGCTTCGGGTTCCTGCTGCAGCACGTGGTTGAGAAAGAGCACGGCGCGATGCTGGACCTCGTGAATCACCCAGCCCGGCGGCTGCAGGCGGCTGCCGACGCGGTTGATGAAATCGTCGAGAAATGAAAAAGGGGACGATGGTGTGACCATGTCCCCATTATCCCGGTCTTGCGACCGGCTTCGAAGCGCGAGGCGCCTACTGCAGGGCCTGCACGCCGGCAACCAGCCAGCCACTCGAACCGCTGGTCGGCTTGGTCATGTTCCAGACTTCGCGGAACGGGCTCGGGCCGGAGGACAGGTCCTCGCGGATCATGCCGGAGAACTCGACACTCGCCAGGTAGGCATCGGGCAGCTCCTCGATGCCCAGCAGCTTGGCGTCCAGCATGACCACCTCGGTCTTGTTGGGTTGGCCGCCCGTGTGGTTCTCGCGCTCGCCCAGTTGCTGGCGGATCTCGCCAACCATGCCGTCGGTCATCATCGAACGCAGGGTGCCGATGTCGGCACGGTCCCAGGCGTCCTGCAGCGTCACGAAGTTGCGCTTGGCCGCGGCCAGGAAGCCTTCCGTGTCGAAGCCGGCCGGGATGCCCCAGGACTGCGCGCCGCTCAGGGCCGAGCCGATCAGGCTGCCGCCGCTGGCTGCCGCCGCGCCGGCCATCGACGAGCCGCCGCGGTCGACTGTGTGCTCGGGCTGTGCCGGGCTGGCGTCGAAGGCCGCGGTGTTGCGCTCCCAGGGACGGGCCGAGGCGTCGTTGCCGACGTTGTTCGGGCTGTACTGCACGGGCGAAGCAGCATTGGCTGGACCGCCTGCGCCCTGGAAGGCGAAGCCGCCGCTGCGCTGCGCGCCGTTGGCACGCGAACGGGCCGCGAAGATGCGCCACACCACCACCGCTGCAAGCACCAGAAGCGCGATCAGCAGGATGTTGCCGAAGGCCGCGCCCAGGCCGAGCGAGTTGGCGAGCCAGGCCAGGCCCAGGCCCGCGGCCAGGCCGCCGAGCATCGCGCCCCATGGACGCTTGGGCGCTGCAGCAGGCGCCGCAGCGGCAGGCTTGGCAGCCGCGCTGTTCACATTGCTCTGTGCGGGGGCACCGGGCGTGGCGGGCGGGGTGGGCGCCGCCTCACGCTGCGTCACGTTATTCGACTGCTTGCCTACGGACTTCCCTCCGCCGAGGCGGCGTGCGTCGGCATCCATGCTTCCGACAGCCAGGGCACACACCAACAAAACGGACAACAAACTTTTCATGACGTCTCCTCTAACGGCAAAGAAATCTCTCTGATCATCAACACTTGATTCCAACATGCAGGGCGACGACGCCCCCCGTCATGTTGTGATAGTCCACATGCCCGAAACCGCCCTCTTTCATGAGGGTCTTGAGCCCCTCCTGTGAGGGGTGCATCCGGATCGATTCGGCCAGGTAGCGGTAGCTCGCGTCATCGCCCGCGACCACCTTGCCCAGGCGCGGCAGCACGCTGAAGGAGTACCAGTCGTAGATCTTCGACAAGGGCTTGGCGACCTTGGAGAACTCCAGCACCAGCAGCTTGCCGCGCGGCTTGAGCACCCGGTTCATCTCCTTGAGCGCCAGGTCCTTGTGCGTCATGTTGCGCAGGCCGAAGGCGACGCTCACGAGGTCGAAGTGGTTGTCGGGAAAAGGCAACTTCTCGGCATCGCAGACCACCGTGGGCACCGCGACGCCGGCATCGAGCAGCCGGTCGCGACCGGTGCGCAGCATGGCCTCGTTGATGTCGGTGTGGATCAGCTCGCCGCTCGGACCCACCTTCTTCGCGAAGGCCAGGGCGAGGTCGCCGGTGCCGCCCGCGATGTCCAGCACCTTCGAGCCCTCGCCGACGTTGGCGACCATCACGGTGTAGGCCTTCCAGGCGCGATGCAGGCCACCCGACATCAGGTCGTTCATCAGGTCGTAGCGGTTGGCGACCGAATCGAACACGCCGCGTACGCGTCGTGCCTTGTCGCCTTCCTCGACCGTCTCGAAGCCGAAATGGGTGCTGCTCATCCATCCGATGTTAGGTCGGAAGCGTTCATGTCAAGCCGACGCCCCTGCAAGGACGGCGGGCATTCGTTGCTTTTTGCGGCGAGAGAGCTCGGATTCTTCAGTGGCTGCCGCAGGCGTGGCCGCCCTTCTCGGCCATCGGCGCGTCGCGGTCGACGCCCGCGGCGGCAAGGCGCTGCTCGTACTCCGCCCACAGTTCTTCCTGCTTCGCGCCGAGCTCGTACAGCAGGTCCCACGAGTAAATGCCAGTGTCGTGGCCATCGGAGAAGCTGGGCTGCACGGCGTAGTTGCCGACCGGCTGCAGGTCCAGCAGGTCGACATCGCGCTTGCCGGTCTGCAGCACTTCCTGTCCTGGCCCATGGCCCTGGACTTCGGCCGAGGGCGAGTAGATGCGCATCAGCTCGAAAGGGATGCGGAAACTCGCGCCATCGGAAAAGCTCACCTCCAGCACGCGCGATTGGCTGTGAACTGTGATCGACTGGGGCGTCGGCGCGCCCGTTTGCAAACCTGCCATCAAGAACTCCTTGTCGCCAGACGCCGGGCCATGTCCCGTTCCAGCGCCTCCAGTTTGACCTCGATCGCGGCCTCGCGTTGCAGGTCGCGGTCGCGCTGCGCGGCGGCCCAGACCGGCCCGGGGAAGCGCGTGTCCCAATCAAAGCGCGCGATCACGTGCCAATGCAGGTGCGGCACCATGTTGCCGAGCGCCGCGAGGTTGATCTTGGCCGGCGCCAGCGCGTCGCGCAGGCATTGCTCCACCGCGACCACCGCGTTCATGCACAGCACCCGATCTTCCGGCGCGAGATCGGACCATTCGGCCACATGGTCTTTCCAGACAACGCGATAGAAGGCAGGAAAGCCCTCTTCGGCCGCGTGGATGACGCGAAGCGCAGGTGCCTCGAACACCGTGCGGCCGCCGGGCTCCTGGCACAGCGGGCAGCCCGCCACGCGCAGCCCCGTCATACCAGCACCCGCTCGATGCCGCCCTGATTGGCAGCCGCCACGTAGGCGGGCATCCAGTCCTTTCCGAGAATCCTGTTGGCCATCTCGACGACGATGTAGTCGGCCTCGAGCAGGCCGTTCTCGAGGTCCTTGCCATAGCGGCTCAGGCCCTGCAGGCAGCTCGGGCAGCTGGTGAGGATCTTGACGTTGTCCTTGGGCGCGACCATGCCGCCGTCGCGAAGCGCGGCTTCGCCCTTGCGCAGCTCCTCCTCCTTGCGGAAGCGGACCTGCGTCGAGATGTCCGGCCGCGTCACGCCGAAGGTGCCGGATTCGCCGCAGCAGCGGTCGTTCTTGAGCACCTGCTCGCCGACCAGCGCCTTCACCGTCTTCATCGGATCCTGCAGCTTCATCGGGCTGTGGCAGGGGTCGTGGTAGAGGTAGGCGGAGCCGTTGGCCCGATCGGTCGCGCTCTCGAGGGTGATGCCCTTCTCGAGCAAATATTCGTGGATGTCGATGATCCGGCAGCCCGGGAAGATCTTCTCGAACTGGTAGCCCTGCAGCTGGTCGTAGCAGGTGCCGCAGCTCACCACCACGGTCTTGATGTCCAGGTAGTTCAGCGTGTTGGCGACACGGTGGAAGAGCACCCGGTTGTCGGTGATCATCTTCTCGGCCCGGTCGTACTGGCCGCTGCCGCGCTGCGGGTAGCCGCAGCACAGATACCCCGGCGGCAGCACGGTCTGTACGCCCGCGTGCCACAGCATCGCCTGCGTGGCCAGCCCCACCTGCGAGAACAGCCGCTCCGAGCCGCAGCCCGGGAAATAGAACACCGCCTCGGTCTCTGGCGTGGTGGCCTTCGGGTTGCGGATGATCGGCACGTAGTCGGCATCCTCGATGTCCAGAAGCGCCCTCGCGGTCTTCTTGGGCAGGCCGCCCGGCATCTTCTTGTTGATGAAGTGGATCACCTGCTCCTTGATCGGAGCCGGCCCCAGCGTGGCCGGCGGAGCGGCGGTCTGCTTCCTGGCCAGGCCGCGCAGCAGGTCGTTGACCAGCCGCTGGGCCTTGAAGCCGATGTCCACCATGCCGGTGCGCATGGCCTTGATGGTCTGCGGGTTGGTGGCATTGAGGAACAGCATCGCGGCCGCGTTGCCGGGGCGGAAGGACTTCTGGCCCATCTTGCGCAGCAGGTTGCGCATGTTCATCGAGACGTCGCCGAAGTCGATGTTCACCGGGCAGGGCGTGAGGCACTTGTGGCAGACCGTGCAGTGATCGGCCACGTCCTCGAACTCCTCCCAGTGCTTGATGCTGACGCCGCGCCGGGTCTGCTCCTCGTAAAGGAAGGCCTCGACCAGCAGCGAGGTCGCGAGAATCTTGTTGCGCGGCGAGTAGAGCAGGTTGGCGCGCGGCACGTGGGTGGCGCACACCGGCTTGCACTTGCCGCAGCGCAGGCAGTCCTTCACGCTGTCGGCGATGGCGCCGATGTCGCTCTGCTGCATGATCAGCGACTCGTGGCCCATCAGCCCGAAGCTGGGCGTGTAGGCATTGGTCAGGTCGGCATAGAGGCCCGGGCCGGCGTGCATCGAAGGCCGAAGCAGCTTGCCCTTGTTGAAGCGGCCTTCGGGGTCGATGCGCTGCTTGTAGTCCGCGAAGGGCCGCAGCTCGTCGTCGGACAGGAACTCGAGCTTGGTGATGCCGATGCCGTGCTCGCCGGAGATCACGCCGTCGAGGCTGCGCGCCAGCACCATGATGCGCGCCACCGCGGCGTGCGCGGTCTGCAGCATCTCGTAGTTGTCGCTGTTGACCGGGATGTTGGTGTGCACGTTGCCGTCGCCGGCATGCATGTGCAGCGCCACCCAGACCCGGCCCTTGAGCACCCGCTGGTGGATGGCGTTGCACTCGGCCAGGATGGGCGCGAACTCGGCGCCGGAAAAGATGGCGGCGAGGGGCGCGCGGATCTGCGTCTTCCAGCTGGCGCGCAGCGAATGGTCCTGCAGCTGCGGGAACAGCGTGTCGATCCGATCCAGCCAACCCTGCCACAGCGCACGCACCTCGCGCACCAGCCCCAAGGCCTGCGCGACGCGGTCCTCCAGCAGCTCGGCCGACGAGATCTCGTTGGCGTCGTCGCTCTTGCCCAGAGGCAGGTTTCCGCGCAAGAAGAAGGCCTCCAGCTCGTCGGCGAGCGCCAGCTTGTTCTTGAGCGAGAGCTCGACGTTGATGCGCTCGATGCCGTCGGTGTATTCGGCCATTCGCGGCAGCGGGATCACCACGTCCTCGTTGATCTTGAAGGCGTTGGTGTGGCGGCTGATCGCAGCGGTGCGCTTGCGGTCCAGCCAGAACTTCTTGCGCGCCTCGGGGCTGATGGCGATGAAGCCCTCGCCACTGCGCGAGTTGGCGATGCGTACCACCTCCGAGGTAACCCGCGCTACTGCATCGGCATCGTCGCCGGCAATGTCACCGAACAGCACCATCTTCGGCAGGCCGCCGTGCTTCTTGGACTTGGTGGCGTAGCCGACGGCCTTGAGATAGCGATCGTCCAGATGTTCGAGACCCGCCAGCAGGACCGGGGAGGGACCCGGTCCTTCACCATCCTTGCCCGAGCGCTTCTGCAGGGAGAACATGAAGTCCTTGATTTCGACGATGCTGGGCACCGCGTCCTTGGCATTGCCGAAGAACTCCAGGCACACCGTGCGGGTGTGCGCCGGCATGCGGTGCACGACCCAGCGGCAGCTGGTGATCAGGCCGTCGCAGCCCTCCTTCTGGATACCCGGCAGGCCCGAGAGGAACTTGTCGGTCACGTCCTTGCCGAGGCCCTCCTTGCGGAAGGTCTTGCCGGGGATCTCGAGCCGCTCGCTGCGCAGCCTCGTCCGGCCATCGGCCGCGAAGTACTGCAGCTCGAAGACGGCGCTCTCGGCGTCGTGGATCTTGCCCAGGTTGTGGCCGATGCGCGTAACCTCCAGCCACTCGGCATCGGGGGTCACCATGCGCCACGAGGCCAGGTTGTCGAGCGCGGTACCCCACAGCACCGCCTTCTTTCCGCCCGCGTTCATCGCGACGTTGCCGCCGACGCAGGAGGCCTCGGCCGAGGTGGGGTCGACCGCGAACACGAAGCCCGCGCGCTCGGCCGCATCGGCCACGCGCTGGGTCACCACGCCTGCCTCGGTCCAGACGGTCGGCACGGGCTGGTCGAGGCCCGGCAGGGTGACGAACTCGACCTCGGTCATCGCCTCCAGCTTTTCGGTGTTGATGACGGCGCTGTTCCAGGCCAGCGGGATCGCACCGCCGGTATAGCCGGTGCCGCCGCCCCGCGGGATGATGGTGAGGCCGAGTTCGATGCAGCCCTTGACGAGCGCGGCCATCTCGACCTCGCTGTCGGGCGTCAGAACGACGAAGGGATATTCGACGCGCCAGTCGGTCGCGTCGGTGACGTGCGACACGCGCGACAGGCCGTCGAACTTGATGTTGTCGCGCGCGGTGAGCCGGCCGAGCGTGCGCGTGGCCTTGCGGCGAAGCGCCGCGACGTCGCGGAACAGGGTGTCGAAAGCCTGCACCGCTTGCGCCACCAGGGCGGTGAGCTCGCCCACCAGCGCATCGCGCTGGGCGGCGGCATCGGGGGTGCGCCGCTTCTGCACCTCGGACAGGCGGTGGCTGAGCGCATCCACCAATTGGCCGCGCCGACGCGGGTTGTCCAGCAGGTCGTCTACCAGGTAGGGATTGCGCTGCACCACCCAGATGTCGCCCAGCACCTCGTACAGCATGCGCGCGGAGCGGCCGGTTCGGCGCTCGGCGCGCAAGGTCTGCAGCAGGTCCCAGCCGCGCTCGCCCAGAAGGCGGATCACGATCTCGCGATCGGAGAAGCTGGTGTAGTTGTAGGGGATCTCACGCAATCGCGCGGGCTCTGCGGCCTGCGACAACAACGCCGTCAACGCGGTCGGTGCATTCATCGGGGTGGGCCTCGGTCGGGCGCTGCGCGCCCCTGAACCAGGGCCGCCGATTTTAAGTCAGGGCCGCACGCACAGTCCCGCGCTCAGCGCTCAGAACAGCACCCGGCTGCGGATCGTGCCCGGCACCTTCGCCAATTTCTCCAGCGCGAGGTCGGAGTAGGCGGCGTCGATGTCCGTCACCACGTAGCCCACCTTCTCGTTGGTCTGCAGGTACTGCGAGGCGATGTTGATGTTGTTGTCCGCAAAGACGCGGTTGATGTCCGAGAGCACGCCGGGCACGTTGCGGTGGATGTGCAGCAGCCGGTGCTTGCCCGGGTGGGCAGGCAGCGCCACCTCGGGGAAGTTGACCGAGGAGGTCGAGGTGCCGTTGTCGCTGTACTTGACCAGCTTCTCGGCCACCTCGAGGCCGATGTTGGCCTGCGCCTCCATGGTGGAGCCGCCGATATGGGGCGTGAGGATCACGTTGTCCAGCCCGCGCAGTGGCGACTGGAACTCCTCCTTGTTGCTGCGTGGTTCGACCGGGAACACGTCGATCGCGGCGCCCAGCAGCTTCTTCTGCCTGAGCGCCTGGGCCAGCACCTCGATGTCCACCACCGTGCCGCGCGAGGCATTGATCAGGATCGACCCGGGCCGCATGGCGGCGATCTCCTTGGCGCCGATCATCCACTGGGTGGCCGGCGTCTCGGGCACGTGCAGGCTCACGATGTCGCTCTGCAGCAGCAGCTCGTTCAGCGTGCGCACCTGGCGTGCGTTGCCCAGCGGCAGCTTGGTGACCACGTCGAAGAAGGCGACCTGCATGCCCAACGCCTCGGCCAGCACCGAAAGCTGCGCCCCGATCGAGCCGTAGCCCACGATGCCCAGCGTCTTGCCGCGGATCTCGAATGCGTTCTCGGCCGACTTGAGCCAGCCGCCGCGGTGCGCCACCGCGCTCTTTTCCGGAATGCCGCGCAGCAGCAGGATGGCTTCGGCCAACACCAGTTCGGCGACCGAGCGCGTATTGGAATAAGGGGCGTTGAAGACCGCCACGCCGTGCTCGCGTGCGGCATCGAGATCGATCTGGTTGGTTCCGATGCAGAAGGCGCCGACCGCAACGAGCTTCTGCGCGGCGGCAAAGACGTCCGGCGTCAGCTGCGTGCGCGAGCGGATACCGAGGAAATGCACATCGCCCAGGCGCTGCTTCAGATCCTGTTCCGGCAGGGCCCCGGGCAAGGTCTCGATGCTGGTATAGCCCGCTCCCCGCAACACTTCGACAGCCGAGGGGTGAATGCCTTCGAGCAGAAGAAACTTGATCTTGCTTTTGTCGAGGGAGGTCTTGCTCATACGCGTGGCGGAGGCCCCGACCGACCGAAGTTCAGGCGGAGGCAGCAGTACCTGAAAAATGGGAGGGCGATGCTAGCATGGTGCGACGCAGCAAGCAGCCTCCTGCAGCCCTGCGGCCCACACGCAAAAAGGGTTTCCCCGTCTACTGGCCCGATGCTGAGCTGCGACAGAATGTGACGCGGCCGTGTCATACGTGCGGCCTAGCATTCGCGCTTTTGTTTCCTCCTCAGGAGTCTCTCTCATGCGATTCAAGACGTTCGCCGTGGCATCGGCGCTTTCGGCAACGCTTTCGGCGCCTGCCATGGCCCAAACTGAAATCCACTGGTGGCATTCCATGAGCGGCCCGCTCGGCGAATGGGTCAACGATCTGGCCAAGCAATACAACGAGAGCCAGAAGGACTACAAGGTCGTGCCGACTTACAAGGGTCAGTACGACGAGTCGATGACGGCAGCCATCGCCGCCTTTCGCTCCGGCAATGCGCCTGACATCCTGCAGGTCTTCGAGGTGGGTACCGCGACCATGATGGCCTCCAAGGGTGCCATCAAGCCGGTGGGCGAAGTGATGAGTTCGGGCGGAGCCAAGTTCGACCCCAGCGTCTACGTGCCCGCGGTGGCGGGCTACTACACGGCGCCGAACGGCCAGATGCTGAGCTTCCCCTTCAACAGCTCGACGACGATCTTCTACTACAACAAGGATGCCTTCAAGGCGGCAGGCCTGGACCCTGAAAAGGCTCCGACCACCTGGCCCGAAGTCATTGCGGCGGCCGACAAGCTGAAGGCCAGCGGCCACAGGTGCCCATTCACGACGAGCTGGATGAGCTGGACCCAGCTGGAGAGCTTCTCGGCCTGGCACAACACCCTGTACGCGACGCAGAACAACGGCTTCGGCGGCACCAGCGCGCGCCTAGCCTTCAACTCGCCGCTGCAAGTGCGCCATTTCGAGAACCTGGCCAAGATGTCCAAGGACGGCACCTTCGTCTACAAGGGCCGCAACAACACGGCCGACGCCGCCTTTCCTTCCGGCGAATGCGCCATGATGACCGGCTCGTCGGGGCTGTACGCCCGCGTGGCCAAGGACGCCAAGTTCAAGTACGGCATCTCGACCCTGCCCTACTACCCCGAAGTGAAGGGCGCACCGCAGAACACGGTGATCGGCGGCGCCAGCCTGTGGGTGATGTCCGGCAAGCCGGCCGACCACTACAAGGGCGTGGCCAGCTTCTTCAACTACCTGTCCGATACCAAGGTGCAGTCCGAGAGCCACAAGCGCACCGGCTACCTGCCCATCACCACGGCCGCCTACAAGCTGACCGAGGCCTCGGGCTTCTACAAGGAAAAGCCGGGAACCGACGTGGCCGTGACGCAGATGATCCGCAAGACCACCGACAAGTCGCGCGGCGTCCGCCTGGGCAATTTCGTGCAGATCCGCACCATCATCGACGAAGAAACCGAGCAGATCTGGAACGGCAAGAAGAGCGCCAAGGAGGCACTCGACGCGGCCGTCAAGCGCGGCGACGAGCAGCTCGAGCGCTTCCAGAAGGCGAACAAGAGCTGACGCCGGCTCGCGCCTGCGCAGCCCTTTGGGCGTCCACGGCACCCGACCCTGCCCTCCCCGCCAAGCGGGGAGGGTGCCTGCCGAGGAGGTGGGCGCCGCAGTAGACTCGCACGCCCGCCCTTATCGGAAGACCGAGGGCGGGCGTTTCGTTTTTGAGGGTTTGGAGGGATATGGAGAAACGCGTTCTTTTCCGGTCGGCCTGGCTGCCCTGGCTGCTGGTCGCGCCGCAGATGGCGGTGATCCTGGTGTTCTTCTTCTGGCCGGCAAGCCAGGCCATCTGGCAATCGCTGCAGTCGGAGGACGCCTTCGGCACGTCCACCGTCTTCGTCGGCCTGGAGAACTTTCACAACTTGTTCGACGACCCGGCCTACGTCGAATCCTTCAAGGTCACCGCACTCTTTTCGGTTCTGGTGGCCGGCAGCGGCATCGCGCTGTCGCTGATGCTGGCAATCTTCGCCGACCGCATCCTGCGAGGCGGCCTGGTCTACAAGACCTTCCTGATCATTCCCTACGCGGTGGCGCCGGCCATTGCTGGCGTGCTGTGGGTGTTCATGTTCTCGCCGAGCATCGGGGTGGTGTCGTACTTCCTGCGCTACATCGGAGTGGACTGGAACCATCTGCTCAACTCCAACCAGGCGCTCACGCTGATCGTGGTGGCCGCCGTGTGGAAGCAGATCTCCTACAACTTCCTGTTCTTCCTGGCCGGCCTGCAGTCCATTCCCAAGGCACTGATCGAGGCCGCCTCCATCGACGGCGCCGGGCCGCTGCGACGCTTCGCCACCATCCAGTTCCCGCTGCTGTCGCCCACCACCTTCTTCCTGCTGGTGATCAACATCGTCTACGCCTTCTTCGATACCTTCGCGATCGTGCATGCAACGACCGAAGGCGGACCGGGGCGCGACACCGCGATCCTGGTCTACAAGGTATGGCACGACGGCTTCAAGGCACTGGACCTGGGCGGCTCGGCCGCGCAGTCCGTGGTGCTGATGGTGATCGTCGTCGGGCTGACGGTGATCCAGTTCCGCTACGTCGAAAAGAAGGTCCAGTACTGATGGCTGCCCATCCCGTCGCCCCTTCCCTCCCCTTCCCCCGGAGGCAACGCCATGGTTGAACGCCGCCCGGGCCTCACCGTCCTGTCGCATGTGGTGCTGATCCTGGGCATCGCCATCGTGGCCTTCCCCATCTACCTGGCCTTCGTCGCCTCCACCCATACGCGAGACGCGATCCTGCAGGTGCCCATGCCGCTCCTGCCGGGCGGACACATGTTCGAGAACTACAGCGGCGCCTTGCTCGGCGCCGATACCCAGGGCGCACGCGTGGTGGTGGGCCGCATGATGTGGATCAGCCTGGTCACTGCGCTGGTCATCAGCATCGGCAAGATCGCGATCTCGCTGCTGTCGGCCTTCGCCATCGTGTACTTCCGCTTCCCGTTCAAGAAGATCGTCTTCTGGATGATCTTCGTGACGCTGATGCTGCCGGTGGAGGTGCGCATCCTGCCGACCTACAAGGTGTTGGCAGACCTGAACATGCTCAACACCTACGCGGGCCTGACGGTGCCGCTGATCGCATCGGCCACCGCCACATTCCTGTTCCGGCAGTTCTTCCTGAGCGTGCCCGACGAGCTGGTGGAGGCGGCACGCATGGACGGCGCCGGGCCGATGCGCTTCTTCAAGGACATCCTGGTGCCGCTGTCGCAGACCTCGATCGCGGCGCTGTTCGTGATCCAGTTCATCTACGGCTGGAACCAGTACCTGTGGCCGCTCCTGGCCACCACCAGCGAAGACATGTACCCGGTGGTGATCGGCATCAAGCGAATGATCGCCTCCGGCGACGCCGCGGTGGACTGGAACCTGGTGATGGCCACCGCCATCCTGGCGCTGGTGCCGCCAGTGATCGTGGTGGTGCTGATGCAGCGCTGGTTCGTCAAGGGCCTCGTGGATACCGAGAAATAACCGACAAAGAAGCAAACGACGCAATGGCTGCCATTTCTCTTCGCAACGTCATCAAGCGCTACGGCCACGGGGCCAAGGCCAACCAGGTCATTCACGGCGTCTCTGCCGATGTCAAGGATGGCGAGTTCGTCGTCATCGTCGGGCCCTCGGGCTGCGGCAAATCCACGCTCCTGCGCATGGTGGCGGGCCTGGAGGAAATCAGCGCGGGCGAGATCGCCATCGGCGAGCGCGTGGTGAACAACATCGAACCGGCCCGCCGCGACATCGCGATGGTGTTCCAGAACTACGCGCTCTACCCGCACATGTCGAACTTCGACAACATGGCCTATGGGCTCAAGATCGCGAAGGTGCCCAAGGAGGAGATCAGGGCGCGCGTCGACAAGGCCGCGAAGATCCTCGAGCTTGGCCATCTGCTCGAGCGCAAGCCGCGCGAGCTGTCGGGCGGCCAACGCCAGCGCGTGGCCATGGGCCGGGCGATCGTGCGCCAGCCGCAAGTCTTTCTGTTCGACGAGCCGCTGTCCAACCTCGACGCCAAGCTGCGCGCGCAGACCCGGCTGGAGATCCAGAAGCTGCACCGCGAGCTGGGCATCACCTCGCTCTTCGTCACCCACGACCAGGTCGAGGCGATGACGCTGGCGCAGCGCATCATCGTGATGAACGCCGGCGTGATGGACCAGTTCGGTACGCCCGAGGAGGTGTATGCGCGCCCCGCCACCACCTTCGTGGCCGGCTTCATCGGCTCGCCGCCGATGAACCTGCTCAAGCACGCGCCGGGCGTGCGCCCCGGAATGATCCTCGGCGTTCGCCCGGAGCATCTCACGCTCGACACGGACGGCTGGTCCGTGCAGGTCGAGTACGTCGAGCTGCTGGGTGCCGAGCGGCTGGTCTACGGCCGCGTCGGCGACGAGCAGCTGGTGATGCGCGCCGACGAAGGCCAGCCGGCGCCGGTGGCGGGTGACACGGTGAAGATCGCGGCACGGCAGGACAAGCTGCATTGGTTCGACGCCGGCTCGGGCAAACGCGCGGCATGAAGGCCTGGCCCTATCCTTTCTGGATCGCTCATCGCGGTGCCGGCAGGCTGGCCCCAGAAAATACCCTCGCCGCCTTTCGCCTGGGCGCCGAGTACGGCTACCGCATGTTCGAGTGCGATGCCAAGCTCAGCGCCGACGGCATCCCCTTTCTGCTTCATGACAGCACGCTCGAGCGCACTACCAACGGCCGCGGTATCGCGGGCGAACAACCGTGGAGCGCGCTGGCCCAGCTCGATGCGGGCAGCTGGCACTCGCGCCGCTACGTAGGCGAGCCGCTGCCCACGCTCGAAGCGCTGATCCGCTTCTGCCTGGCCAACCGCCACCTGCTCGACATCGAGATCAAGCCCACCCCGGGAGTCGAGCGCCGCACCGGCGAAGCCATCGCGCAGCTGGCGGCCCGCTGGTGGGCGGGCACCGACCTCCCGCCGCCCTTGCTGACTTCCTTCTCTCCCGAGTCGCTCGAAGGTGCGCGCGCGACGCAGCCGCGCCTGCCGCGCGGGCTGCTGCTCGACACCCTGCAGGAGGGCTGGCTCGAAACCGCGCGCCGCCTGGAGTGCTCGGCCATCGTCTGCGACTACGCGCTGTGGGACGCCGCCACGGTCGCGCAGGTGCATGCGGCCGGCATGCGCGCCTTGAGCTACACCGTCAACGACGAGTCGATGGCACGCTGGCTGGCAGGCCTGGGCACCGACGGCATCGTCACCGACCGCGTGGACCGCTTCAGCCCGGCGTCCTGACCGCCTCGGGGCTGGGGCCTCGGCACTGCCCTTCTATGATCGGACCATGAGCTGGATGCCCCGCCTCGCGGCCCTGTTGCTGGCCGCTGTCCTCGGAAGCGCCGTCCTGGCGCAGGATGGTGCCGCCCCGCCGGAACCCACCGTGGCCGCCCTGCGGACCCAGCTCGACAGCATCCCCTCGTCCGTCGAAAGCAACGCCGAAGTCCGCGATCTGCTGGGGCGGATCAACGCCATCGGCAGCCAGGCAGACAAGTTCGTCGCGTCCCGCACGGGCCAGCTCAACGACCTCAACGCACGCCTCGGCGAACTCGGCAACCCGCCGGCTGAGGGCGCGCCGCCCGAGGACCCCGACATCACCCGCCAGCGCGCTGCCCTGCTGAAGGAACGCAACACGCTCGATGCCGACATCCGGCTGGCGCGCCTGATCACGGTCGACGCGCAGCAGCGCGGCAGCGAACTGCTCTCCAAACGCCGCAAGCTGTTCGAAGCCCAGCTCACCGAGCGCGCGCCTTCGCCGCTGGGCCGCCAATTCTGGTTCGACATCAGCGATGCGTGGCCGGCCGACCTGGAGCGCCTGGCGAGCCTGCGCAGCGAGCTGCGCGCCGCTGTCGACACCGCGATGGACCCGGCCCATCGCGTATCGGTGCTGGCCAGCCTGGCAGCGGCGCTGCTGCTCGCACTGCTGGGCAACTGGGCGGCCGAACATGGGCTGGTCCGGCTGGCAGCGCGCGTGCTGCCGGGAGGGCGCCTGCGCCGCTCGCTGCTGGTGATCGCGGTGGTGGGCGTCAACGTGCTGCTGATCGCGCTGGCAGCGCAGGGCGTGTTCGCCACGCTGGACCGCCACGGCATCCTGGGGCCGCAAATCCGGAAGCTGGGCCAGGCGGTGGTGCAGTCCATCATCTTCATCGCCTTCGTGGTCGGGCTGGGCCGCGCGCTGCTGTCCAACAAGCGGCCCTCGTGGCGGCTGCCACCGATCCCCAACACGATGGCGCGGCGGCTCGCGCCTTTCCCCTGGCTCACGGCCGTCATCGCGGTGCTGGTCTGGGTGCCGAGCCAGATCAACGCGATCGTCGAGGCCAGCTTCGCGGCCGTGGTCGCCACCCACGTGGTCACCGCGCTGGCCTTGACGGCGCTGATCGGCATGATGCTGCTGCGCCTGCGCGAGCCCGCGGCAGCCGCGCCCACCGAAGCTGCGACGGCGGCGGAGGGAGAGCCGCCACCCGGCGAGCCCGAACGCCCGCTCTGGATCAGCTTCCTGCTGAGCGCCGTGGCGCTCGCGGTCATCGTGATCTGGGCGCTGGTGGGCATCGGGTATGTCGCGCTGGCCAGCTTCCTGGCCAACCAGCTGACCTGGACCGGCATCGTCGCCTCGGCCTTCTACCTGCTCTTCAAGTTCGCCGACGACCTGTTCATGGCCACCGTCGCCTCGAAGAGCGAGCTTGGCCAGAAGCTGCAGAAGAGCTTCGGCTTTGCGCCGCGGACGCTGGACCAGGCCGCCGTGGTGCTCTCGGGGCTGGCCCGGGTTGCGCTCTTCTTCTACATGCTGATCGCGCTCGCCACGCCGCTCGGCACCGGGCCGGGCGAGGTGTTCCAGCGCAGCGGGCAGTTCGGCACCGGGCTCAAGATCGGCGAGTTCCAGCTGGTGCCGGGCGCGATCTTCACCGCCGTCGCGGTGCTGGCCGTCGGCTTCATCGCCCTGCGCGTCTTCAAGAAGTGGCTGGAGGCGCGCTACCTGCCGGAAACCGCGCTCGAGCCCGGCATGCAGAGCTCGATCACCACGCTGCTCGGCTATGTGGGCGGTGCCGTGGTGATCGCGGTGGGGCTTTCGGCGCTGGGGATCGGCATCGAGCGCATCGCGTGGGTGGCGAGTGCGCTGTCGGTGGGCATCGGCTTCGGCCTGCAGGCGATCGTGCAGAACTTCATCTCGGGGCTGATCCTGCTGGCCGAGCGGCCGGTCAAGGTCGGCGACTGGGTGGTGCTGGGTACGGCCGAGGGCGACGTGCGGCGCATCAACGTGCGCGCCACCGAGATCCAGCTGGCCGACCGCTCCACGCTGATCGTGCCGAACTCGGAGTTCATCACCAAGACCGTTCGCAACATGACCCTCACCAACGCCGAGGGGCGCGTGTTGATCCGGCTGCCCATGCCTCTGTCCACCGATGCCAAGCTGGCGCGCGAGCTGATGCTGTCGGCCTGCGCAGACCACGGCGGGGTGCTGGTGGCGCCTGCGCCCTCCGTCACGCTCGAAGGCATCGAAGGCGGCATGCTGATCTTCCAGGCCATCGCTTTCGTGCAGAGCCCGAGGTTGGCCGGAGGCGTGCGCAGCGACCTCCTGTTCACCCTGCTCGATCGCTTCAAGGAAGCGGGTCTGCCGCTGGTGGCGCCGGCCGTGGCTGTGCCCCAGGACCTGACGCCCGCGCCCGCGCCGGCCCCGCCGGTTCCGCCGCTCGCGCAGTGAGCGCGTCCGCTCGCCCTCAGCCCCGCCAGCCGCGCAGCAGCCACCACTGCGTGGTGCCGCACGCCACCACCAAGGCGGCATAGGTCGCGATGCGCCCATCGTGGCCGAAGTAGAGCAGGCCGGCGACCAGGACTGCGAGTCCGGCCGCGAAAGTGACGGCGATCTGCACCCAAAGGCTGACGGCCACGCTGCGCCCGTGCATGGCGAGTCGGAACAGGAGGGCCAGCAGCAGCGCCACGCAGAAGGCCGGCGCCGCGAAGTTGAGCAAGTGGATCAGCAGGTCGAACGCGGACATGAGGGGCAAGGGAGCGGCAGTCCGGGGTCATCCGTAGAGTGGACGGCCGCTGCCGGCGGCGGATTTTATAATCCTGGGTTATGTCAGTCTGGGCCCTCGGCTTGAACCACACGACCGCGCCGCTCGATCTGCGCGGTCGCTTCGCGTTCGCCATCGACCAGATCGCGCCCACGCTGCAGAGCCTGCGCAGCTCCTTCGGCACGCACCGGCACCCCGATGTGGAAGCGGCCATCATCTCGACCTGCAACCGCACCGAGATCTACTGCGCCGCGGACCACCTGGCGCTCGATCACACGGTCGACTGGCTGGCCCAGAGCGGCGGCGTGGCGCCCGCGCTGCTGCGCTCCCATGCCTACACACTGCACGACGACAAGGCCGCGCGCCACGCTTTCCGGGTCGCCAGCGGGCTCGACTCGATGGTGCTGGGCGAGGCCCAGATCCTCGGCCAGATGAAGGACGCGGTACGCGCCGCAGAGACTGCCGGCGCGCTCGGCAGCACGCTGAACCAGCTGTTCCAGCGCTCCTTCGCCGTCGCCAAGGAAGTGCGCACCGCCACCGAGATCGGCGCCCACTCCATCAGCATGGCCGCCGCGGCCGTGCGACTGGCGGCCCAGCTGTTCGAGGACTTGAAGCAGACTCGCGTGCTCTTCGTCGGCGCGGGCGAAATGATCGACCTGGCCGCGACGCACTTCGCGGCCAAGGAGCCCAGGTCCATCGTCATTGCCAACCGCACGCTGGAGCGCGGCGAGAAGCTGGCCTCGCGCTTCGGCGGCGAGGCCATGCGGCTGGCCGAGCTGCCGGCGCGCCTGGCCGAATTCGACATCGTCGTGAGCTGCACCGCCAGCACGCTGCCGCTGATCGGCCTGGGCGCAGTCGAGCGCGCGCTCAAGCTGCGCAAGCACCGCCCGATGTTCATGGTGGACCTTGCCGTGCCGCGCGACATCGAGCTCGAGGTCAAGGCGCTCGAGGACATCTATCTCTATACCGTCGATGACCTGGCCCAGGTCGTGCAGCAGGGCCACGCCAGCCGCCAGGCCGCCGTGGCCGAGGCCGAGGTGATCATCGACGCCGGCGTGCGCAGCTTCATGCACTGGCTGGACCAGCGCGGCAGCGTGCCGCTGATCCAGCAGCTCAACGCCCAGGCCGACGAATGGCGCGCCGCCGAACTGGGCCGCGCTCGCAAGCTGTTGGCCAAGGGTGAGCCGGTGGAGGCCGTGCTGGAGGCCCTGTCCCGCGGGCTCACGCAGAAGATGCTGCACGGCGCCATGGCCGAGCTGCATGCCGGCGACGCCACGGCCCGCGAGCACACGGCGCAGGCCATCTCGCGGCTGTTCCTGCGCAAAGAGCGTTAGCGACGCTGTCCTGAAGCCGGCGATCCGACGCCGGACAGCCGACCGCCTCTGCGTTCGGTACCCGCTTCCGCATTCGAAGACTCTCCGTGAAACCCTTCCTCCGCCATCAACTCGAGCGCTACGCGCAACGCCTCGGCGAACTCGACTTCCTGCTTTCGCGCGAGGACATCATGTCCGACATGTCGCAGTACCGGAACATCTCGCGCGAGCATGCCGAGGTGACGCAGGTGGCGGGCCGCTACCAGCGCTACCTCCAGCGCGAATCGGACCTGGCGGCCGCGCGCGAGATGCTGGACGACCCGGACATGGCCGACATGGCTCGAGAAGAGATCGCCGGGGCCGAGGCCGAGCTGATTTCGCTGGAGGACGAGCTCCAGCGCCTGCTGCTGCCCAAGGATCCGGAAGACGCGCGCAACGCCTTCATCGAGATCCGGGCCGGCACCGGCGGCGACGAATCGGCGCTCTTCGCCGGTGACCTGCTGCGCATGTACACGCGCTATGCCGAGCGCGCCGGCTGGCGCTGCGAGATCGTGAGCGCGAACGAAAGCGAGTTGGGCGGCTTCAAGGAAGTGGTGGTGCGGGTGGTCGGCGACGAGGTCTTCGGGCGGCTGCGCTTCGAGTCCGGAGGCCACCGGGTGCAGCGCGTGCCCGCGACCGAGACGCAGGGCCGCATCCACACCAGCGCCTGCACGGTGGCCGTGCTGGCCGAGCCGGACGAGGCGCAGGCGGTGCAGATCAACCCGGCCGACCTGCGCATCGACACCTACCGCGCCAGCGGCGCCGGCGGCCAGCACATCAACAAGACCGATTCGGCGGTGCGCATCACGCACATCCCGACCGGCATCGTGGCCGAGTGCCAGGACGACCGCAGCCAGCACCGCAACAAGGCCAAGGCGCTGCAGGTGCTGTCGGCGCGTATCCAGGAAAAGGAGCGCAGCGAGCGCGCGGCCAAGGACGCGGCTTTGCGCAAAGGCCTGATCGGCAGCGGCGACCGCAGCGACCGCATCCGCACCTACAACTTCCCGCAAGGGCGGCTCACCGACCACCGCATCAATCTCACGCTCTACAAGCTGCAGACGATCATGGAAGGCGACCTGGGCGAGGTGCTTGACGCCCTGCGTGCGGCGCGCGAAGCCGAGAAGCTGGCCGAGCTGGAAGCCAGCCTGCCGGCATGACGCCCCAGGACGCATCGTCGCCATCGACCGCGGCGCAGATGCTGGCCGCGGCCGCCGCGCTCGGGATGGAGCGGCTCGACGCCCAGTTGCTCCTGCTGCATGCGCTGGGCCGGCCGTCGGGCGACCGCGCCTGGCTGCTCGCGCACGACACCGACGTCCTGGCCGATGCCGTCTGGCCGGTCTTCGCCGGGCTCTGCGCCCGCCGCGTGGCCGGCGAGCCGGTGGCCTACCTGGTGGGCGAAAAAGAGTTCCACGGGCTCGGCCTGCGGGTCGATGCGCGCGTGCTGGTGCCCCGGCCCGATACCGAGACGCTGGTCGAGTGGGCGCTGCAGTCCCTCCAGGGCCGCACGGCGCCGATGGTGCTCGATCTGGGCACTGGCAGCGGCGCGATCGCACTGGCAATCCAGCACGCCCGGCCCGATGCCAAGGTCACCGCAGTCGACCGCAGCGCCGATGCCCTGGCGGTGGCCCGTGCCAACGCGCAGCGCCTGGGGCTGGCGGTCCGCTTCGCCGAGGCCGACTGGCTGGAAGGTGCACAGACGGATCTGGACCTGATCGTCTCCAACCCGCCCTACGTCGCCGCCGGCGACCCGCACCTCGCGGCCCTGCGCCACGAACCCTTGGGCGCACTGGTATCGGGCACGGACGGGCTGGAGGACATCCGCCGCATCGTCGAGGCCGCGCCTGCGCACCTGCGCGACGGTGGCTGGCTGCTGCTCGAGCATGGCTACGACCAGGCCTCGTCCGTGCGCGCCCTGCTCGCGAGCCGCGGCTTCGCCGAGGTGCAAAGCCGCGACGACCTGGCAGGCATCGCGCGCTGCTCGGGCGGGATCTGGCGCACGGTGAAATAATCCGCCCAACTCATTTTTTGGAGAGGCCCATGTCCGACGTCCAGCAGCGCATCGACGATCTCGTCAAGACCAACGATCTCGTGCTCTTCATGAAGGGCAACGCCAGTTTCCCGATGTGTGGCTTCTCGGGCCGCGCGATCCAGATCCTCAAGGCCGTGGGTGTCGACACCCGCACGCTCAAGACCGTCAATGTGCTGGAGGATGAAGGCATTCGCCAGGGCATTAAGGAATACAGCAACTGGCCGACCATTCCGCAGCTCTACGTCAAGGGCGAGTTCGTCGGCGGCTCGGACATCCTGATGGAGATGTACGAATCGGGCGAGCTGCAGCAGATGCTCAACAACAGCCCCGCGTGAATGTTGCTCGCCCCCAGGTTGCCCGCACTTCGTGTCGGGCGCCCACCCCCTACCGGGGGCAACACCAGCGGCCCGGCAAAGCCGGTTCCGCGGTGTTTCACCAACGGGCCTGGCTTCGCCGGCCATGAGGGCGCATCGTGAGACACGAACATTCTGATCATGATCACAACGGCGCCGCATGGAAGCATGATGGCGTGCGGGTGATTCCCGGCAACCAGCTCGACACCAATACGGCGCAAACGCCCGGCATGAACCGCGCCGCGGCGATCAACTTCGCACGCGTCGGCGCTCAGAAGCTCTGGGCCGGCACGGTGACCATCCACCCCGATGCGAAGACCGGCGCCCATCACCACGGCCACCTCGAATCCGTCATCTACGTGGTGCGCGGTCGCGCCCGGATGCGCTGGGGCGAGCATCTGGAGTTCACAGCCGAGGCCGGCCCGGGCGACTTCATTTACGTGCCCCCCTACGTACCGCACCAGGAAATCAACGCGAGCCCGACCGAGCCGCTCGAGTGCGTGCTGTGCCGCAGCGACGGCGAGGCTGTGGCCATCAACCTCGACATCGAGCCGGTCGAGAAGCCTGAATCGGTGCTCTGGGTCGACCCGACGCATCCCCAGGGCGGCGTCTGACCCGCTCAAAAGCCCTCGAAGCGAGAAAACCTGGACAACCGCCGACACCGGGCACGGCTTATGCTGCGTCAAAGTGTGATCGAACGGAGGTCTGAAAATGGATTCCCGCCCATCCCGCGAGCTGGCTCCCGCGTCTGCCTCGTCTTTTCAGTTGCCGGTGGCGCATCTGCGCAGTGTGTTCCGCACGCACGACGTCGAGCGCAAGCTCGCCAAGCTGCCCGACCGCGACCACGAGCACCTGCGCACCACCTACGAACGCATGCTCGAACGCGGCCCCGAGCGCTTCCAGGTCAAGCCCAGCGGCGTGCCCGAGATGAGCGCGCTCTACGCCGAGCTGCCTAATTTCACCGAGGTGCTCGACGACGTGCGGCGCCATGTCGCGCTGGCGCAGGACAGCCGCGACGGGCTGGAGGTGACGCCCATGCTGCTGCTGGGTCCGCCCGGCATCGGCAAGACCCATTTCGCCAAGCGCCTGGCCGAGCTGCTGGGCACCGGCATGTCCCTGGTGCCGATGAGCTCGATGACCGCCGGCTGGCTGCTCTCGGGCGCCTCCTCGCAATGGAAGGGCGCCAAGCCAGGCAAGGTGTTCGAGGCCCTGGTCGACGGCCAGTACGCCAACCCGGTGATGGTGATCGACGAGATCGACAAGGCCGGCGCCGATGTGCAGTACGACCCGCTAGGCGCGCTCTATGGCCTGCTGGAGCACGACACCGCCCATGCTTTCGTCGACGAGTTCGCCGAAGTGCCGATCGACGCCAGCCAGGTGATCTGGGTCACGACCGCAAACGACGTCCGCGGCATTCCCGAGCCGATCCTCAATCGGATGAACGTGTTCGAGATCGATGCACCCTCCCCCGAGGCGGCGCGGCAGATTGCGCGCCAGCTGTACGCGTCGATCCGCAACGCGCACGACTGGGGCCGCCTGCTCGCCGAGGAGCCGCGGGACGACGTGCTCGACCACCTCGCCACCGTGGCGCCGCGTGAGATGCGGCGTGCGCTGATGACGGGCTTCGGCAATGCCCGACTGGCCGGGCGCGACGAGGTACGCGTCGAGGACCTGCCGCGCGCCGGCCCAGGGCGCAGCCGCATCGGCTTCGTGCAGTAGGCACTGCGCCCGTGCGCCGCCGGTCCAGGTTGCCGCTCACTGGACGACCCGCCCCTTCGGTTGCGGCGCGATTCGCCTTCGGGGCGGCCGTCCGGCTCATGGCACCATGTCGGTCTTCCTCGACCGACCCATGACGCTGACCCAGAGCCTTCTCATCATCGCCATCCTGATCGCGACCAGCGCCTTCTTCTCCCTGGCGGAGATCTCGCTGGCCGCCTCGCGCCGCCTGCGGCTGCGGCAGATGGCCGACGAGGGCGACGCGCGTGCCGAGCGCGTGCTTCGAATCCAGGAGCAGCCGGGCCACTACTTCACCGTGGTCCAGATCGGGCTCAATGCGGTCGCCATTCTCGGGGGCGTGGTTGGCGAGGGTTCGCTCAGTCCTTACTTCGCGCGCTTGTTCGGGCTCTGGTTCACGGTCGAGACTTCGCAGACTGCGGCCTTCCTGGCTTCTTTCGTCACGATCATCGCGGTGTTCCTGGTCTTCGCCGATCTCTTCCCCAAGCGCTTGGGCATGAACGATCCGGAGCGCCTCGCAATGCGCATGGTCGGGCCGATGCAGCTGCTGATCACCGTGCTGAAGCCGCTGGTCTGGCTGTTCACCCAGTGCACCGACCTGCTCTTCAAGCTCCTGCGCATGCCCATGCAGCGCGACGACAAGATCACCTCCGCCGACATCCTGGCAATGACCGAGGCCGGGGCCCGCGCCGGCATCCTGGCCGTGCGCGAGCAGCAGGTGATCGCCAACGTGTTCGAGCTCGACACGCGCCTGGTCAGCAGCGTGATGACCTCACGCGACCGCATCGCATGGTTCCACAAGGACGATCCCGAGGCGGTGCTGCGCGCGCGCATCGTGGCCGAACCCTACTCGGCCTACCCGGTGTGCGAAGGCGACATCGACCATGTGCTGGGCTACGTCGACGCCAAGGACATGTTCCAGCGCGTGCTCAGCGGCCAGCCGCTGTCCTTCGGCCAGGGCTTGCCGCTGCACAAGGCGCTGATCATCCCCGACCGGCTCTCGCTTACCGAGGTGCTGGAGCAGTTCCAGCAGGCGCACGAGGACTTCGCGATCATCGTCAACGAGTACGCGCTGGTGGTGGGCGTGATCACGCTCAACGACGTGATGAGCACCGTGATGGGCGACCTGGTCGGCATGCAGGACGAGGAGCAGCAGATCGTGCGACGCGACGAGAACTCGTGGCTGATCGACGGCGTGACACCCATCCAGGACGTTCAGCGCGCGCTCGACATCGACGAGCTGCCGCACCCCGACGAGTACGAGACCCTCGCCGGCTTCCTGATGGTGATGTTGCGCCGCGTGCCCAAGCGCACCGACAGCGTGAGCTGGGGCGGCTTCACCTTCGAGGTGATGGACGTGGACAGCCACCGCATCGACCAGGTGATGGTCACGCGCGGGGGTGCGGTGGCCGCCACGCCGGCCTAGCCGCTCCCGCTAGCCGCGGTCGTCGCGACGGTCGTTGAAGACCCAGAGCCGCTGGTTGGAGAACACCGCGTTCGGATAGGGTGCCTTGCCGCGGCTGCCGTTGTAGCGCCCCAATGTCATGAACAGGTCGCCGGCTTCGCGGTCGAGATAGTGGCGCAGGATCACGCAGCCGAAGCGCAGGTTGGTCTGCATGTGGAACAGCTTGGAGGAGTCGCCGTCGCCGATCACGCGGGTCCAGAAGGGCATCACTTGCATGAGTCCGCGGGCGCCCGCGCTCGATACGGCAAACTTCCGGAAGTTGCTTTCGACCTGGATGAGCCCGAGCACCAGGCTGACCTCCAGGCCTGCTCGCTTGCTCTCGTACCACACGGTCTGGAGGAACTCGATGCGCTCCTGGTGCCCGGGAATCTTCTTCTTGAGGCGCTCGCTCATCTCGCCCAACCAACGCAAAAAGGCCAGGCGCGAGGCGGTGTCCTTGAACTCCGGCTTCGGCGGCGCGCTGCTGCGAATAGCGGCGCTCAGGGCATTGCGCACGGAATCGATCAGCGGCTCTTCGATCTGCGCCCCTGCATGAGCCGCACCGGGGCAAAGCGGCAGGGCCCCGGCGGCGGCGCCCGCTAACAGGCACGAACGCCGGGAAAGGCTCATGCCGCCAGCTTGCTTTTCACGAACTCCGCCGCGCTCGACGAAGGCACCTTGGTGGCGGCGGTGTCGCGGCGGTGCTGGTATTCGTACTGGCCTTCCTTGATGCCGCGATCGGAGATCACGACACGGTGCGGCACGCCGATCAGCTCCCAGTCGGCGAACATGGCGCCAGGACGCTCGCCGCGGTCGTCGAGCAGCACGTCGACGCCGGCTGCGAGCAGTTCCTCGTAGAGCGCCTCGGCCGCCTGCTTGACCTCGGCACTTCGGTCCATGCCGATCGGGCACAGCACCACGGTGAAGGGCGCGATGGCGTCGGGCCAGATGATCCCGCGCTCGTCGTTGTTCTGCTCGATCGCAGCAGCCGGCAGGCGTGTGATGCCGATGCCAAAACAGCCCATCTCAAGGAACTGCGGCTTGCCGGCCTCGTCCAGGAAGGTGGCGTTCATCGGCTTGCTGTACTTGGTGCCGAGCACGAACACGTGGCCGATCTCGATGCCTCTCTCGATCGCCAGCACGCCCTTGCCGTCGGGCGAAAGGTCGCCCGCGACCACGTTCCGGATGTCGGCGACGAGTTCGGGCTCGGGCAGGTCGCGGCCCCAGTTGACCCCGGTCATGTGGAAGTCGACCTCGTTGGCGCCGGTGATCCAGTCGGCCATGACCGCCACCTCGCGGTCGGCGACCAGCTTGACCGGCTGCTTCAGGCCGAGCGGGCCGAGGTAGCCGGGCTTGCAGCCGAAGTGCTCGTCGATCTCGGCGTTGGTTGCGAAGCGGAAGCCCTGGTCCAGGCCCGGCACCTTGCTCACCTTGATCTCGTTCATGTCATGGTCGCCGCGCACCAGCAGCAGCCAGAGCTGGGAGCTCTGGACCTGGCCGTCGGCGCCGAGCTTGTCGGTGGCCAGCACCAGGGACTTGACGGTGGTGGAGAGCGGCACGCCCAGCAGCTCGGCCACCTCTTCGCAGGTGGCCTTGCCCGGGGTCGGGGTCTTCGCCAGCGGTCGGGCCGCCGCCGGCCGCGGGCCGGCGGGTGCCAGCGCCTCGGCCTTTTCCATGTTGGCCGCGTAGTCGCTGCCGGGGCAGTAGACGATCGCATCCTCGCCGGTGGCAGCGATCACCTGGAATTCCTGGCTGACGTCGCCGCCGATGGCGCCGCTGTCCGCCGCCACTGCTCGGTAGCGCAGGCCGAAGCGATCGAAGATCCGGCGGTAGGCATCCGCCATGACCTGGTAGCTCGCCTTGGCGCTCTCGAGGTCCCGGTCGAAGCTATAGGCGTCCTTCATGATGAATTCGCGCCCGCGCATCAGGCCGAAGCGCGGACGGCGCTCGTCGCGGAATTTGGTCTGGATCTGGTAGAAATTCTTCGGCAGCTGCTTGTAGCTGCGGATCTCCTGGCGGGCGACGTCGGTGACGACCTCTTCGCTGGTCGGCTGCACGACGAACCCGCGCTCATGTCGGTCCTTGATTCGCAGGAGCTCGGGGCCGTAGGCCTGGAAGCGGCCGCTCTCCTCCCACAGCTCGGCCGGCTGCACCACCGGCATGGTGAGCTCGACGGCGCCCGCGCGGTTCATCTCCTCGCGCACAATCGCCTCGACCTTGCGGATCACGCGCAGCCCCATGGGCATGTACGTGTAGATGCCGGTGCCCAGCTTCTTGATCATGCCGGCGCGCATCATCAGCCGGTGGCTCGCGACCTCGGCATCCGCCGGCGCTTCCTTGAGGGTGGAGATAAAGAATCGGGAAGCTTTCATCGTCGCGCAGGAGGAATCCAGGTAAGGGCACAGGGGATGAGGCGCCCGGCGGCGCCTACGGAACCGGTCGCTTTGCCGAGTGCGACCCGGCATGCATAATCGACTCAGTTCAAAAAAATTTGGGGTTTGATTATGCTCGACCGCGACGGCTTCAGGCCCAACGTCGGCATCATCCTGCTCAACCAGAAGAATCAGGTTTTCTGGGGCAAGCGCATCCGGACCCATTCCTGGCAGTTCCCGCAAGGCGGCATCGATCGCGGCGAGAGTCCCGAGCAAGCCATGTTCCGGGAACTGCACGAAGAAGTCGGACTCCAGCCGGAGCACGTGCGCATCGTGGCCCGTACCCGCGACTGGTTGCGCTACGAGGTGCCGGACCGGTTCATCCGCCGTGATGCACGCGGGCACTACAAGGGCCAGAAGCAGATCTGGTATCTGCTGCAGCTGATCGGCCACGACTGGGACCTGAACCTTCGCGCCACCGACCACCCGGAATTCGACGCCTGGCGCTGGCACGACTACTGGGTCCCGCTGGACGTAGTGGTCGAATTCAAGCGCGGCGTCTACGAGATGGCGCTGACCGAACTGGCCCGCTACCTGCCCCGACAAGACTTTCGCAACCGCTTCCTGCGCAGCAACGTGCGCGCTCGCGAATTCGAGCGCCATCCGCCCGGCCCAGCCCATGAACCCAATTTCGAGCTGCCCCCGGGGGCGAGCTTCGATCCGAATCCCAATGCTCCTCATCCCGCTCCCGACTCGTCCTCGACCAACGACCCTCTTCATGCGCCGCGCTAGACCCGTTCTCGTGCTTGCCCTTGTGAGCGCGCTGGTGGCGTGCGGGTCGACCGCCAGGGACACGGACAACCCCGACTGGGCCCAGGCCGGCATGCCGCCCCCGCCCAAGATCACTGCTCAGGCCGACGAGTGGAAGGAGGCCGAGGTGCCTCCGCCACCCGCCTTCAACGAGAGTCGGCTGATCCAGATCGAGATGCCGCCCTACTCGTCCCTCAAGTTCGGCGTCGACCCGGCCACCCTCAGCGTGACGGGTGACGGCGTGGTCCGCTATGTGGTGGTGGCCACCAGCAAGACGGGCGGCGGCGGCACCAACGCTTTCTACGAAGGCATCCGCTGCGCGTCGGAAGAGGTCAAGCAATACGCCCGCTACAGCCAGGGCGCCTGGCAACTCGTGAAGGCGCCGGAATGGAAGCGCATCGACGACCGCAACTCGCGCTATGCCAAGGAACTGGCATTACAGGGCGTTTGCCGCGGCCACGCGCCGCGCACCTCGGTACGGGAGATGGTCCAGCAGATGAAGGACCCGCTACGCGAGCTCCGTTGAGGCTTCAGCCGGGCATCAGGACCATGTTGTCCCGGTGCACCATTTCCGGCTCCGCCGCGTAACCCAGCAGGCGTTCGAATTCTGCCGAGGGCTTGCGGCACAAGAGCCGCGCTTCGGCGCTCGAGTAATTGGCAAGCCCGCGAGCCAGCTCGATGCCGGCGGCGTCCCTCACCGCGATTACGTCGCCGCGCGAGAACTCGCCCTCGACGCTGGTCATGCCGATCGGCAGCAGGCTCTTGCCCTCGCCTCGCACCTTGGCCGCCGCTCCCGCATCCACGGTGACCGAGCCGCGCAGCTGAAGGTGATCTGCCATCCAGCGCTTGCGGGCCTGGTGCTTGGCGGTCTGCGCCACCAGCAGGGTGCCGATGGGCTCACCGCGCGACAGGCGCAGCAGGGCATCGGGCTCGCGGCCCCATGCAATGACGGTGGAAGCGCCAGAACCTGCGGCGCGCTTGGCGGCCAGGATCTTGGTGATCATGCCGCCGCGGCCAATGCTGCTGCCCGCCCCCCCGGCCATGGCCTCCAGCGCGAGATCGCCCGCGGCGGCTTCGTGCACGAAGCGCGCATCGGGGTTCTTGCGCGGGTCGGCGGTGTAGAGGCCCTTCTGGTCGGTGAGGATCACCAGCGCATCCGCCTCCACGAGGTTGGCGACCAGCGCACCCAGCGTGTCGTTGTCGCCGAACTTGATCTCGTCGTTGACCACCGTGTCGTTCTCGTTGATGACCGGCACCACGCCGAGCGCGAGCAGGGTCACCAGCGTGGAGCGCGCGTTCAGATAGCGCTCGCGGTCGGCGAGGTCGGCGTGGGTGAGGAGCACCTGGGCGCTGCCCAGGCCGTTCTCGCGCAGCTTGGTCTCGTAGACCTGGGCCAGGCCCATCTGGCCGACGGCCGCCGCGGCCTGCAGCTCGTGGACCTCGTGCGGGCGCGTGCGCCAGCCCAGGCGCTTCATGCCTTCCGCGATGGCCCCGCTGGACACCATCACGACCTCGCGTCCATCGTGCACCAGGGCCGCAAGCTGGCGGCACCACTCGCCGATGGCCTGGTCATCGAGGCCCCGGCCCTCGTTCGTGACCAGGCTCGAGCCCACCTTGATGACGAGGCGGCGGGCATCGCGCAGAACGGTAGAGGCGGTCATGGGCATGGCAGTCATTTCAGGCAAAGCGCGGGTCGATCTCGGTCGGCGGCTGCTCGGCCACCTGCTGCGCCTTGACGTGCTGATAGACCGCCTTCACCAGCGACTCGCAGCCCTCGCGCGTCAGTGCGGAGATCTCGAAAACGGGGCCCTTGAAGCGCAGGCGCTTGACGAAGTCCTTCACCTTCGCGGCGCGGTCCTCGGCGGGGATCATGTCCAGCTTGTTGAGCACCAGCCAGCGTGGCTTCTCGTACAGCGCCGCGTCGTATTTCTTGAGCTCGCCGACGATGGCCTTGGCCTGCGCGACAGGATCGGTCTCGTCGAAGGGAGCCAGGTCCACCACGTGCAGCAGCAGGCGCGTGCGCTGCAGATGGCGCAGGAACTGGTGGCCCAGGCCGGCGCCTTCCGAGGCGCCTTCGATCAGCCCCGGCAGGTCGGCAACCACGAAGCTCTGCTCGGGCCCCACGCGCACCACGCCAAGATTGGGATGCAGCGTGGTGAAGGGGTAGTCGGCGATGCGCGGACGCGCATTGGAAATCGCGCTGATCAGGGTGGACTTCCCCGCATTGGGCATGCCCAGCAGGCCGACGTCGGCGAGCACCTTCAGCTCGAGCTTGAGGCTCTTGCGCTCGCCGGGCCAGCCCGGCGTCTTCTGGCGCGGCGCGCGGTTGATGGCGCTCTTGTAGCGCAGGTTGCCGAAGCCACCGTCGCCACCTTTGGCGATGATGATCTTCTCGCCAGGCGTGAGCAGCTCGAACAGCACCTCGCCAGTTTCGGCATCGCTGATGATGGTGCCCACCGGCATCTTGAGCGTGATGTCGTCGCCGGCGGCGCCGAACATGTCCGAGCCCATGCCGTGCTGGCCGCGCCTGGCCTCGTGGCGGCGCGAAAAGCGGAAATCGACCAGCGTGTTGAGGTTGGGGTCGGCCACCGCGAAGACATGGCCACCGCGGCCGCCGTCGCCGCCGTCCGGGCCGCCGAATTCCTTGTACTTCTCATGGCGGAACGACACGCAGCCGTTGCCGCCATCGCCGGCGGCGATGTCGATGAAGGCTTCGTCCACGAACTTCATGAGATGTCCAGTTTACAAATGAAGAAGCCCCGACAAAGCGGGGCCTCGAGCGGATCGAAGTGACGGGCTCAGGCCGGCGTCACGCTGACCGTGTGCTTGTTGAGTGCACCCTTGATGCCGAAGGACACATGGCCGTCCACCAGGGCGAACAGCGTGTGGTCCTTGCCCACGCCGACGTTGGTGCCCGGGTGGAACTGCGTGCCGCGCTGGCGCACGATGATGGAGCCTGCGCTGATCAGCTCGCCGCCGAAAGCCTTCACGCCGAGCATCTTGGGCTTGGAATCGCGCCCGTTTCGCGTAGAGCCGCCGCCTTTTTTCTGTGCCATGGTGTCAGCTCCTTAGCCGGCGATCGCGCCGATTTGCAGCTCCGTGAACTGCTGGCGATGGCCTTGACGTTTTTGATAGTGCTTGCGACGGCGCATCTTGAAGATGCGGACCTTGTCGTGCTTGCCATGCGACAGCACGGTGACCGTAACCGTTGCGCCGGACACCAGGGGCGTACCGATCTTGAGAGCGCTGCCGTCGCCGACTGCGAGCACCTGATCGATCACGATTTCCTGGCCTACGTCCGCAGCAATCTGTTCTACTTTAATTTTTTCGCCGGAAGCAACGCGATACTGCTTGCCACCGGTTTTTATGACCGCGTACATGTAAACCTCTTGAAGAAGATGGCTCTACGGCGAATTCCGCAGAGCCCAAGATTCTAGCACGCTAGGCGGCCTTCGGAACATGCGCCCAGCCACAGGGGCGCCTGGCCGACCCGGCTCCCTATAATCTGCGCGTTCCGGCCCCGGCCGGCCGTTCTCCCAAAGCAGCGCACGAGCGCCTTCGCCTTGCCAGTTCCCCCCGCCGACAACTCACCCGCCGCCGCCGTGCTCAGCCTGATTGCCGAGGACATGGCCGGGGTCGATCTCGTGATCGCCCGCCGCCTCGACACCGGCGTCCCGCTGGTGCGCCAGGTGTCGCAATACATCATCTCGGCCGGGGGCAAGCGGCTGCGCCCTGCTCTGCTGCTGCTGATGGCCGGCGCGTTGGGCTACCAGGGCGAACAGCGGTTCAACCTGGCCGCAGTCGTGGAATTCATTCACACTGCGACCTTGCTGCACGACGACGTCGTCGACGAATCCACGCTGCGGCGCGGCCGTCCCACCGCAAACGAATCCTTCGGCAATCCGGCCAGCGTGCTGGTCGGTGATTTCCTCTATTCCAGGGCCTTCCAGATGATGTTGGACGCCCACGACATCCGAGTCATGGAGATCCTGGCCGAGGCCACCAACGTGATCGCCGAGGGCGAGGTGCTGCAGCTGATGAACATGCACGACGCCTCGCTCGATGAAGAGGCTTATCTCCGCGTGATCCGCTCGAAGACCGCCAAGCTGTTCGAGGCCAGCACCCGCCTGGCCGCAGTGCTGGCCGGCGTTGCGCCCGAAACGGAAGAGGCCTGCGCGGCCTACGGCCGGGCGCTGGGCACCGCCTTCCAGGTGATAGACGACGTGCTCGACTACGCCGGCGATGCCAACGAGACCGGCAAGAATGTCGGCGACGACCTGCGCGAAGGCAAGACCACCCTGCCGCTGATCCTCGCCATGCAGCGCGGCACCCCGGCGCAGCGCGATCTCATCCGCAGCGCCATCGAAGCCGGCGACACCACGCAGCTGCCTCAGATCGTCGCCATCGTGCGCCAAACGGGCGCCCTGGACGCCACGCGCGCCGCCGCCGCTGCCGAAGCCCAACGCGCCATCGATGCGCTTGCCGGCTTTCCGGCGAATTCACACTCCGCGGGTTTGCTACAATTAGCGGCTCAGTTGCTTGAGCGGCGCGCCTGACACCTCACGACAGTGGGCCGTAAAGGTCGATTCTTTTTCTCGCAACAATCGGGGTGTAGCTTAGCCTGGTAGAGCGCTACGTTCGGGACGTAGAGGCCGGAGGTTCGAATCCTCTCACCCCGACCAGATTGACTGTTGATCCGCCATTTCCGCGCGGAATTCGGCAGAGGCACAAGCGGAGTCGCAGCTACGATTCGTCGACTCATGACTCCCGCCCAGCACGCCATGCGCATCGCCCATGTCACCATCGTCATCGCTGGCCTTGCGGCCATGCTCGGCGGCTGTGCACCGATGCACCGGACGGCCTGCGGAACGGGAGAGGAAGCGCTGATCCACGATACCCTGTACTTCGGCACCGGCAAGCCGCGCGGCGGCACAGTGACGCCGGCCGAATGGAGCGAATTCCTGAAGAGCACCGTCACGCCGCGATTCCCCAACGGCCTGACCGTGTCGCCCGCGGCAGGGCAATGGCGCGGTGCCGACGGCGCGATCGTGCAGGAGGCCTCGCAGGTGCTTCAGCTCGTGCACCCCGACGACGCAGGCAGCGAGAACGCGGTGCAATCACTCGTGGCCACGTACAAGGCGCAGTTCGAGCAGGAGGCCGTCCTGCGCGTCAAGGCCCGAACCTGCGTATCCTTCTAGCCGTCGTCGCAGACATCCCGTTGATCCATCCATTCCATGGAGCGACCATGTGCCGGAACATCAAGACCCTGTTCAACTTCGAACCGCCCGCGACGGATGAGGAAATACGCGCCGCGTCGCTGCAGTTCGTGCGCAAGCTCAGCGGGTTCAACAGCCCGTCGAAGCTCAACCAGGAGGCGTTCCAGCGCGCCGTGGAAGACGTCGCGAGCGCAGCCCGGAGGCTGATCGATTCACTGGTCACCACGGCCGATCCGCGCGACCGGGAGATCGAGGCCGAGCGGGCGCGAGCCAGGTCGGCAAACCGATTCGCAGCGCAGCCGTACAAGGCCGTTTCCCCCGAGTAGGACGAGGAAAGCCGCGCCATGGCCCAGCCTCTGCCTGCGCTCGAAGCCGTTCAGAAAATCCTCGACCCGCTGTTTCCCGGCCTCATGGGCGTTCGCCTCCTCGCGGTCGAGCCGGAGCGCGTGGTCGCCGAACTGGTCGTCCGCCCCGATCTCTGCACCGCCGGCGGCATCCTGCACGGCGGCGCCTATATGGCCTTCGCCGATACGCTCGGCGCGGTTGGCACCGTGATCAACATGCCGCAGGGCAAGCAGACCACAACAACCGACTCCAGCACCAAGTTCATCGGCGGCGCGCGCGTGAACACCACAGTCACCGGCGAGAGCGTCGCCCTGCATCGCGGCCGGACCACCATGGTGTGGCAGACCACCATCCGCACCGCGGAAGGGAAGCTGTGCGCCGTCGTCACGCAGACGCAGCTAGTCCTGGACACCTAGATCGCCGGCACGAGGGCTCCTCATGCGCACGCTGATATTCATCATCGCAGGCTTCGTTCTCCTGGCCGCCTGCCTTGGCGCCGCCAAGCTGGTCTCGGGCGGCGCGGCCCATGCGACGCGCACGGCGATCCTTGCGTTCACTGCACTGTGGTTCGTCGTCGCAGGGGCCAACATGTGGGTGGGTGTGGCGAAGGCGGGCTACTCCGTGGGCGAGGAGCTGCCGATCTTTCTGCTGATCTTCGGCCTTCCGGCGGTCGCTGGTGTGCTCCTCAAGTGGAAGGTCCTCTGAGCATGGATGAAGATCTCGCCCGTATGTCGCGCGACAAACTCGTCGCCGAAGTGATGAGGTTGCGGCAAGGCATCCGCGCGCACCGCGACAGCACTGGCCACGAACTGTGCTGGCACCATCCCGCCTTGTGGGCGCTGCTGCCGGAGCGCACGGACCCGCAGCCCGTGGTGCCCAGCTGGCCGCAGTTCCTCAAGGGCTGCATCCACTACCGCCAGTCGCTCGACGAGCAGTTGCCGCACGCGCCTCGCAGCGACGAGCCGTACCGCAAATAAGACGGCAGCAGAAGCGCCGGCCCGCCTCAGCAACGCGGGCCATAGCGCCGCCTCAATACCGGTTCGGATTGTTCGGCCGACTGTCGTAGCGGTTCGGCACGCCGTCGTTGTCCCGATCGCGGTCGTAGCGGTTGGGCACGCCGTCGCGGTCCCGGTCGCGGTCCGCGTAGCCCGCGCGCGGCGGCGACCGGCCACTGTCGTACGGCACGGCCACGCAGCCGGCCAGGGCGGCGGTTGCAGCAATCAGCAGGGCGACAAGTGTTTTCATCTGATCTCCTTGAACAGTCGATAGGTTTTCAAGATGCTTGGCGCAACGCGCGCCGGCAACCCGCGCGCCTGCCCGTTCGCAAGTAGTCCCCGACCGCATTCGGGTGCCCGGCCCGCATCCTGTGGCAAGCTAGCGGCCCCATGCCGCGCACCCGATCCGCCCTGCTGGCGCTGAGCCTGCTCGCCGCCCTGGCCGGCCCGGCGCAGGCGCTACCGGGCTTCGAGGACGTGAAGCGCAACTTCCGCCCTTCCGACATCCAGGTGCTCGACCGCAATGGAGACCTGCTGCAACGCGTGCGCACTGACGCCGCCGTGCGCCGCGGCCGATGGACTGCATTGGCCGAGATCTCGCCGGCCCTGCGCACCGCCATGCTGCTGAGCGAGGACAAGCGTTTCTACGAGCACAGCGGCGTCGACTGGCGCGCAGTCTCGGCCGCCGCCTGGGGCAACCTGTGGAACACCCGCACGCGCGGCGCCTCCACCATCACCATGCAGCTCGCGGGCTTGCTCGACGACGACCTGCGTCGCGGCAGCGGCGGACGCGACCTGGCGCAGAAGCTCGGGCAGACGGTGGCGGCGCAGCAGCTTGAGCGCCAATGGCGCAAGGACCAGATCCTCGAGGGCTATCTCAACACCGTGCCCTTCCGGGGCGAGATCGTCGGCATCGATGCGCTCTCTCGCACCCTCTTCGGCAAGGCGCCGCACGGGCTCGATGTACGCGAGGCGGCCGTTGCGGCGGCGCTGGTACGTGCGCCCAATGCCAAGCCGGCCTTGGTGGCGCAACGCGCCTGCGAGGTGATGCGTGCCATGGACGCAGGCGCCAGGGCTGATTGCGAAGCGCTCGACATGTTCGTGAGCGCGGCCTTGCAACGCCGAGCCTTCGAGGCGAGTGAAGGCATTGCGCCGCATCTGGCGCGGCGAGCTCTGAAGGAAGCCGAAGGCCTGTCGAGCGCGCGCGCCCTCACCCCACCCCTCTCCCGGAGGGAGAGGGAGCCAGGCGTGGACATTCGCACCACGCTGCGGGCGCCGCTGCAACGCTTTGCGCTCACGACCCTGCAACGCCACCTGAAGGAGCTGCGCGGCCGCAATGTCGAGGACGGCGCGCTGGTGGTGCTCGACAACGCCAGCGGCGAGGTGCTGGCCTGGGTCGGCTCCTCCGGCACGCTGAGCCGCGCGGCCGAGGTCGACGGCGTGCTGGCGCAGCGCCAGCCGGGCTCCACGCTCAAGCCGCTGCTCTATGCGCAGGCGATCGCCGAGCGAAGGCTCACCGCGGCCTCGCTGCTCGACGACTCCTCGGCGCAGATCAGCACTGCGAGCGGCCTCTACATCCCGCAGAACTACGACCGCCAGTTCAAGGGCCACGTCTCGGTGCGCACCGCGCTGGCGGCTTCGCTCAATGTGCCGGCGGTGCGCACGTTGGTGATGGTGTCGCCGGAGGCCTTCGCGCGCCAGCTGCGCGCAGCGGGGCTGGGCCTGGCGCAGAACGGGGACTACTACGGCTACAGCCTGGCGCTGGGGAGCGCGGAGGTGTCGCCGCTGGGGCTGACGAACGGGTATCGGACGCTGGCGAATGGAGGGAGGTTTGGGGAGACGCGCATCTTGCTGGCGCCCACGCCCTCACCCCGGCCCTCTTCCGCAAGCGGGAGGGGGAATGAGCCGCGCGCAATCGATCCGCGTGCCGCTTTCATCGTGGGCGACATCCTGAGCGACGCCAATGCCCGCGCCCCCACCTTCGGCCTCGACAGCGTGCTGGGCACGCGCTTCTGGAGCGCGGTGAAGACCGGCACCAGCAAGGACATGCGCGACAACTGGGCGGTCGGCTGGTCCGAGCGCTACACCGTCGGCGTGTGGGTGGGCAACGCCAGCGGCGCGCCGATGTGGGACGTGAGCGGCACCAGCGGGGCCGCGCCGATCTGGGCCGAGCTGATGGGCTTCCTCCACCGCCGCGAGGCCAGCCGTGCGCCCGCGCCGCCGCCGGCCCTGGTGCGCACGCGCGTGCGTTTCGGCGACGAGCTGGAAGCGGCGCGCGAGGAATGGTTCATCGCCGGCACTGAGCAGGCGCTGTTCGCATTGCCTGCGGCCGATGCCGAGCCCGCCGCGCGCATCACCGCTCCCACGGACGGCACGATCATTGCGCTCGACCCTGACATCCCCCCGCGCCATCAGCGCGTCCGCTTCGAGGCCGAGGGCAGCAGCGGCCTGCAATGGCGCATTGATGGCAAGCCCTTGGCGCGCGGCGCCAGCGCCCAATGGCTGCCCTGGCCCGGCCGGCACGTGGTGGAGCTCCTCGACGCGCGCGGCCGGGTGGTGGACCAGCTCCGGCTCGAGGTGCGCGGCGCCGGCGTGAAGCGCGTGGCGGGCAAGTAAGCTCGGCGCCCATGAAGCCGCAGCCTGCCCGAAAGTCCGCCAGGTCTACCAAGCCCACGGAACCGCCCGGCGGTCAGATCTCGGCCGTGCTCGCGCGCATTGAAACCCTCTGGGCCTCGCTGGGCCCGGTCGGGCAGCGCATCGCAGAATTCATCGCCACGCACCCGCAGGAAGTGGTCCACATGTCGGTCAGCGAGGTGGCCGAGCGCACCGGGTCGAGCGAAGGCAGCATCGTGGGCTTCTGCAAGAACCTCGGCGCCACCGGTTTCCAGCAGATCAAGATCGCGCTGGCCCAGGAGATCGTGCAGCCGGTGCAGTTCATCCACGAGGACCTGGAGCCCGGCGACAAGGTCGACGCCACCATCCGCAAGATCTTCCAGAGCAACGTGCAGACCCTGCACGACACGCAGGCCGCGCTCGACGTCAAGGCAATGGAGAAGGCCGTCCGGCTGATCAAGAAGGCCAAGCGCATCGAGATCTACGGCATCGGCAGCGCGGCCACCATTGCCGAGGATGCGCACTACCGCATGCTGCGCATCGGGCTGAACGTCAAGGTGGTGGTCGACTCGCACGTGCAGGCGATCAGCGCCTCGCTCACCGGCCCCGACGTCGCGGTGCTGACGATCTCGCATTCCGGCAGCACCCACGAGACGGTGACGGCCACGCGCCTGGCCAGGGAGGCCGGCGCAGCGACCATCTGCATCACGAACTTCGGCAAGTCGCCGATCCAGGCTTTCTGCGACGTGCTGCTCTTCACCATGGCGCGCGAGACCAGCTTCCGTACGGAAGCCATGACCAGCCGGCTCGCGCAGTTGGCCATCATCGATGCGCTGATCGCCTGTCTCGCGCTCTCGGACTACGAGCGATCGGTCGAGACCTTGCGGCGAACCTTCGACGTGCTGTCGCTCAAGCGCTACTGAGCGCTGGCGCGCATCGCCATCCAGCGGATGGCAAGGTCTGAACTTAATTGAATTTCGCTCAGCATTCTTCAATGGTGTCTTGAGCGGCATTCATTTTCCTGTCACGGCGGCTTCCTAAGCTCCTCGAGGCCAACCCACCTCTGAAACCATGACCACGAACATTCCCCCACGACGCGACTTCCTTCGCAAGACCGCAGGCGCCCTGGGCGCCGCGTCCGCGCTCACCGTGCTGCCGCCCTCGATCCGCCGCGCGCTGGCGGTCGAGGCGAACGTCAAGTCCCGCTCCATCGAGGACGTGCAGCACATCGTCATCCTGATGCAGGAGAACCGCAGCTTCGATCACTACTTCGGCACCATGCGCGGCGTGCGCGGCTTCGGCGACCGCTTCCCGATTCCGCTGGCGAACGGCAAGCCGGTGTATTTCCAACCCAACCCCAGCGGCGGCGCGGAGATCCAGCCCTTCCGCCGCGATTCCAGGATCGGCAGGGCGCTGATCGGATCCGGCACGCCGCACAATTTCCCCGATCAGCAGGCAGCGTGGAACCAGGGAAAGATGGACCGCTGGATCCAGTTCAAGAACCAGGCGACGATGGGCTACTACCTGCGCGACGACATTCCCTTCCAGTTCGCGCTGGCCGATGCCTTCACGATCTGCGACGGCTATCACTGCTCCGTCCTCACCGGCACCGACCCGAACCGCATCGTCTTCTGGTCGGGCTCCAACTTCAACCCGGAACTGCGCAAGCGGGGAATCAACAGCACGCACGCCGATGGCGAGCCCGTCAACTCGCGCTGCTGGCCCAACCCGTCCAGATGGGTCGCGGGCAGGGCGCAGCAGGCAGACGGGTCGGGTCAGGTCGACCCGGCAACGGGTGCCTACAACTACAAGTACGTCAACACCGCCTTCAAATGGGACACGCTGCCGGATGTCCTGCAAAAGGCCGGCATCAGCTGGCACATCTACCAGAACATGAACAACAACTGGACGGGCGCCATGCACGGCTGCCTGGCCTTCGAAAGTTTCCGCACTGCGCAGCCGGGTTCGCCGATCTACGAGCACGGCTTGACCGGCGGGCCCGCGACGGCTGACGGTGCCGTCAATTTCCTTGCCCAGCTCAAGCAGGACGTGATCAACGACACCCTGCCGCAGGTCTCGTGGGTGCTGCCCACGCAGGCATTGGCTGAGCATCCCGGCAGCAGCGAAGGCACTGCCGGCGCCGCCGACTTCATCGCGGACGTGCTGGACGCGCTGACGGCCAATCCGAAAGTCTGGAGCAAGACCGTCCTTTTCGTGACCTTCGACGAGAACGACGGCTTCTTCGACCACCTGCCGATGCCAGCGGTGCCATCGTACGACGCCAACGGCAACCTGATGGGCAAGTCCACCGTGCCGCTGGACGGCGAGTATTTCGACGCCTCCGTGGGCAACTACCTGAGCGCCAGTGACACCACCAGCGGCAAGATCCGCCCGTGGGGCCTGAGTTCGCGCGTGCCGATGTACGTGGTGTCGCCATGGAGCAAGGGCGGCTGGGTCGATTCGCAGGTGTTCGACCACACCTCCGTGGGCATGTTCCTGGAAAAGCGCTTCGGCATCACGGTGGACGCCATCAGCCCCTGGCACCGCGCGGTGTGCGGCGACCTCACCTCCTGCTTCGACTTCGTCAGCCCGAACGACCCGGTCTTCCCCCAGCTGCCCGACACGAGCAACTTCCCCGCGATCAACGCGGCGCAGAGGCTGCTGCCCACGGCCCCCGTGACGACGGCGCCCGCCACGCCGCAGCCGCTGTTCCAGGAGACCGGCGTGCGCCCGTCGCGTGCACTCCCGTACGAGCTGCACACCAGCGCGCGGGTGGAGTCGCGCGGCATCGTGTCGCTGCAGTTCGCCAACACCGGCAAGCAGGGCGCGGTCTTCCACGTGTACGACAAGCTGCACCTGGACCGCATTCCGCGCCGCTACACCGTGGAGGCCGGCAAGACGCTGAGCGACACCTGGAACACCGGCGCCTCCGACAGCGGCAAGTACGAGCTCTGGGTCTACGGGCCCAACGGCTTCGTGCGCACCTTCGAGGGCGACGCGCTGTTCCACGACACCGCGGCATTCCAGCCCGAAATCCAGGTCGGCTACCAGGCCCACAGCGGCCATCTCTACCTGAGGGTGCGCAACAGCGGCAAGCAGCGCGGTCGCGTCACGATCGCCGCCAACGCCTACAGCAAGCACGGCCCGTGGACGATGGACATCAAGCCCGGCGACATCGAGACGCAGCACTGGAACCTCCAGACGAGCGGCGACTGGTACGACTTCACCGTCAGCGCCGAGAACTTCGAGCGCCGCTTCGCCGGCCGTGTCGAGAGCGGCAGGCCGGGCGTCAGCGACCCCGCAATGGCGCTGCATCTGCAGGGCTGAAACCAAGCGGCCTGGGCCGCTGTCGCTTGCCGCACAATCCGGCGCTTGAGACAACTCGAGCATCCGGAGACCACGACATGACGACAAGCACCCTCGGCCTCATCGTGCCGCCCGCCGCCGGCCTCGTCCCGACCGACGGGCAGGCGCTCTACGGCGGGCGCGACGTGCGCTTCATCGCCCGCGGGCTCGGCATCCCGGGCATCTCGCCCGAAGGCTTCGACACGGTGGTCGACCGGATCCTCGCGCTCGCGGTCGAGCTGCGCGATGCCGGCGCCCAGGCCGTTTCGCTGATGGGCACCTCGCTCAGCTTTTACCGCGGCCTCGAATTCACCAATGCGCTGCGCGAGCGCATGCAGGATGCCACCGGCCTGCCCTGCACCACCATGAGCCACGCCATCGTCGACAGCCTGCGCGCGCTCGGCGTGCGGCGGGTCGCGGTCGCCACCGCCTACATCGACACGCTGAACCAGCGGCTGGCCGCCTATCTGGCGAGCTGCGGCATCACGGTCACGCACATCGAGGGCCTTTCCATCACCGGCGTCGAAGCCGTCGGCCAGGTGACGGGCGAAACGCTGATGGCGCTGGCCGAGCGCACCGTGGCGGCCGACCGCTCGGCGCAGGGCCTGCTGATCTCCTGCGGGGGCCTGCTGACGCTGGACATCCACGTGCCGCTCGAGGACAAGCTCGGTCTGCCCGTCACCTCGAGCTCGCCCGCCGGCTTCTGGGACCTGATGCGCACCGCCGGCCTCGACCCCGCCTCGCCGGGCCACGGCCGCCTGTTCGCGCCCGAGACCGCGCTTGAACGAGCCGCTTGATCTCGCGACGCTGCGCGTGATCGTCGCCGCGGCGGAGCTCGGCTCCATCAGCGCCGCCGGCGACCGGCTGCAGCTCGCGGTGGCCGCCGCAAGCGCGCGCATCACAGCGCTCGAAGAAGCACTGGGCCTGCGCGTCTTCGAGCGCTCCTCTAGGGGCGTGCGGCTCACGCCCGCGGGCCAGATGCTGGTGCGGCGCGGCCGCGAGATCCTGGTCGACATGGACCGGCTGTCGGTCGACCTGCACGACTACGCCAAGGGCCTGCAAGGCCACGTGCGGCTGGCGGCCAACACCTCGGCCATGCTGGAAGTGCTGCCCGCCAAGCTCGACCGCATGGCGCGCGAGCATCCGCTGATCCGCATCGACGTCGTGGAGCACGGCAGCCTCGACATCCCGCTGATGCTGCTCGAGGGCCGCGCCGACCTGGGCATCGTGGACATGGCGCACGCGCCGCACGGCATCACGCTGACCGACTGCTTCTCCGACACGCTGGTGCTGGTGGTGCCGGCCAGCCACGCACTGGCCGGCGCCGCGCCGCTGGCGCTGGAGCAGGCGCTCGACGAGCAGTTCATCGCACTGCACGACGGCACCGCGCTTTCCAGCCGGCTGATGCGCTCTGCTTCACTCTCCGGCAAGGCGCTGAAGATCCGCATGCAGATGCGCAGCTTCGACGCCGTCTGCCGCATGGTTGCGGGCGGCCTCGGCGTGGCCGTGCTTCCCCTGCAGGCGGTGGGCCCGCAGCTCGCCAGCCTGCCGCTGGCCGCGGTGCCGCTCACCGATGCCTGGGCCGCGCGCACCCACCGCATCGCGCTGCGCAGCGGGGTGGAACCCTCGCCGGCCACGCTGACGCTGATCGACTTCCTGCTGCGCTGACTGCCCCCAGGGGCAAACCCTCGATTTCGTGCTTGACGAAAGCAGGCTTCGCGCCGGATGCTTGTGAAGGCCGGGACCGCCTTCCTACACTGCGCGCAACCCTGGAGACACGCCCCATGAAGATCACCCGCGTCGCGGCCACGCCCCTGCACTTGCCGGTTTCGGTGGAGGTTGCGGGCCGCAGCAAGACCACCTCGCTCTCCCTCTGCCTGGTCGACATCGAGACCGACGAAGGCCTGGTCGGCACCGGCATGACCGCCATCACCGAGGAAGAGGTGATTGCCTCCGTGGTCAACGACATCGCCGCCCATGCGCTGGTCGGCATGGACCCGCTGCGCCACGAGCAGATCTGGGAGCGCCTGTACTGGCTGCTCACGCCCCGCGGCCAATCGGGCTATGCCAGCCATGCCATCGCCGCGCTGGACCTCGCGCTGTGGGACCTGAAGGGCAAGGCCCTGGGCCAGCCCTGCTGGCGCCTGCTGGGCGGCGCGCGCGCCGAGGTGCCTGTGTACGCCACCTTCGGCTTCGCCTTCTACGAGCGCGACGAGCTGGCGGCTGCGGCGCAGAGCTGGGTCGAGCGCGGCTTCAAGCGCCTGAAGATGACGGTGGGCCACCACGGGCTCGCGCGCCGCGACGAGCCGCGCCCGCTGGACACGCTCATCGCCGAGGACGTGCAGCGCATCCGCGCCGTGCGCGAGGCGGTGGGGCCCGAGGTGCAGATCTACATCGACGCCAACTGCAGCCTCGACTACTTCCACGCGCTCTCGCTGGCGCAGCGCATCGAGGAATACGGCATCAGCTTCTTCGAGGAGCCGGTCTCGCAGAACGACATTCCCAACCTGGTGAAGCTGCGCCACAAGACCTCGATCCCGCTCGCCGCGGGGCAGAACGAAGGCCAGGCCAGCCGCTTCCGCGACATGCTGGTCGCGCAAGCCGTGGACGTGGTGCAGCCCAATGCCTGCATCACCGGTGGCTTCACGCAGTGCCTGCGGATTGCCGGCATGGCCAGTGCCTTCAACGCGCGCTTCGCCAACGGAGGCGCCTGGCCGCACCACAACATGCACCTGCATGCGGGGCTGGCCAACGGCTCGCTGGTCGAATACCACTCGGTGGCGGTGGACTGCTGCAAGATGGTGTTCGACGACCTGCCGGTGCCGAGCCAAGGCGTGCTCGCGCTGCCCGAGAAGTCGGGCCTGGGCTTCGAGCCGAACCGCGAGCGCGTGGCCGAGCTGGCGAAGCGGCCGGGCTCGCGCGGCATCGGCAAGGCCTGAACGCACGCCGAGCGCATCACAGAAGCCCACAAGATTTCCGGAGACAAGACGATGAAGCCATTCACCCCTCACCGCCGTGCCCTGCTCGCACTCGGCACCGCCCTGCTGGCAAGCCACGCCGGCCTCGCCTCCGCGCAAGGCGGCTACCCCGAGCGCCCGATCCGCCTGCTGGTGGGCTATTCCGCCGGCGGCGGCGTCGATGCCATGGCGCGGCTGATCGCGCCGCGCCTGTCGGCCCTGCTGGGCCAGCAGGTGGTGGTGGAGAACCGCGCCGGCGCGGCCGGCGTGATCGCCGCCGACGCGGTCGCCAAGGCCGCGCCCGACGGCTACACGCTGCTGCTGGGCGACAGTTCGACGCTGATCGCGAAGTACATGCAGGCCAAGCTCAGCTTCGATCCGGTCAAGAGCTTCGTGCCGGTCGCGGGGCTGTTCAAGTCGCCGCTGCTGATCGTGGCCAGCAACGACTTCCCCGCCAGGAACCCGCGCGAGCTGGTGGCGGCGCTCAAGGCCAAGCCCGGCTTCTATTCCTTCGCCACCTCGGGCGTGGGCACGGTGCAGCACCTGGGCTTCGAGATGCTGAAGGGCCAGTCGGGCACCTTCGCGCTGCACATCCCCTACCGCGGGGCCGCGCAGATCGTGCCCGACGTGATCAGCGGCCAGGTGCCGCTGGGCGTCGTCAGCGCGACCGCCGGCCTGGCACAGGCCAAGAGCGGCAAGCTGCGCGCGCTGGCAATGATGAGCAACGACAAGCTGCCGGGTGCCGAAGACGTGGCCGCGCTGTCGACCGCGGTGCCCGGCGTCGACGTGGCGCCGCGCCTCTTCCTGCTGGCGCCCGCCGGTACGCCCGCCGCCGTCGTCGACAAGCTGGGCGAGGCGGCACGTGCCGCCATGAGCGCTCCCGACCTGGCCCAGGCGGCCGCGCTGCAGGGCGCGGTGCCGGACTTCATGCCGTCTGCGCAGCTGGCCACGGCCATGGCGCAGGAGTCGGCGCGCTGGGGCAAGCTGATCAGCGAGCAGAAGATCAGCTCGCAGTAGCAAGCCGGATGAGCGTCATCACCTGCATCGAGGACCTGCGCGTCCTCGCGCGCAAGCGCGTGCCGCGCATGTTCTACGACTACGTGGACTCCGGCTCCTGGACCGAAAGCACCTACCGCGCCAATGCCGCCGACTTCGACCGCCTGAAGCTGCGCCAGCGCGTGGCGGTGAACATCGAGCAGCGCAGCACGCGCACGACGATGGCGGGGATCGAAGTTGCGATGCCGGTGGCCATCGCACCCACCGGCATGACGGGCATGCAGCATGCCGACGGCGAGATCCTGGCGGCCAGGGCCGCCGAGAAGTTCGGCATCCCCTTCACGCTCTCGACGATGAGCATCTGCTCCATTGAGGACATCGCGGCGGCGACCAGCCGGCCTTTCTGGTTCCAGCTCTACGTGATGCGTGACCGCGACTTCATGGCGCGCCTGATCGATCGCGCCAAGGCGGCGAACTGCTCGGCCCTGGTGCTGACGCTGGACCTGCAGATCATCGGCCAGCGCCACAAGGATCTGCGCAACGGCCTGTCGGTGCCGCCGAAGCCGACCCTGGCCAACCTCGCCAACATGGCGACCAAGCCGCGCTGGTGCCTGGGCATGCTGGGCACCAAGCGGCGCAACTTCGGCAACGTGTTCGGCCATGTGAAGGGCATCGAGACCATGCGCTCGCTGTCGGAGTGGACCAACAAGCAGTTCGACCCGACGCTCTCGTGGGCGGACGTCGACTGGATCCGCCGACGCTGGGGCGGAAGGCTGATCCTCAAGGGCATCCAGGACGTGGAGGACGCGCGGCTGGCCGTCGACTCGGGCGCCGATGCGCTGATCGTCTCCAACCACGGCGGGCGCCAGCTCGACGGCGCGCCCTCCTCCATCTCGGCGCTGCCCGCGATCGCCGAAGCCGTGGGCCACCGGATCGAGGTGCACATGGACGGCGGCATCCGCAGCGGGCAGGACGTGCTGAAGGCGCGCGCACTCGGCGCCAAGGGCGCCTACATCGGCCGCTCGATGCTCTACGGGCTGGGCGCGTTGGGCGAGGCCGGCGTGACGCGGGCGCTCCAGATCATCCACCGCGAACTCGACCTCACGATGGCGTTCTGCGGCTACACCGACATCGAGAAGGTGGACGCAGGAGTGCTGCTGGCGTAGGCCAGGGAGGACGGGCCGCCGTCAGGTCCATGAAGCCGCGGACGGCGCAGGCGGGTGCAACTGCCGCCGCCCCGCCCGGCTTCAATAAGTCCTGTAGGGCAGGAACTTGCCCGAGAGCACCACCTTCACGCGGTCGCCTTTCGGATCAGCCTGGCGCTGGATGTCCATGCTGAAGTCGATCGCGCTCATGATGCCGTCGCCGAACTCCTCGTGAATCAATTCCTTGATGGTGGTGCCGTAGACGCTCACCACCTCGTACCAGCGATAGATCAGCGGATCGGTGGGCACGGCCGAGGGCAGCGAGCCCTTGTAGGGCACCACCTGGAGCCACTTCTGCTCCTCGGCCGTGAGCCCGAAGATCTCGCCGACGACGGCGGCCTGCTTCTCATCCAGCGTCATCTGGCCCAGGCAGGCGGCCGTGGTCCATTCTTTCGAGAGGCCGACCTTCTCGGCCACCTCGGCCCATTGAATGCTCTTGGCCACCTTGACGGTGACGATCTTCTCTGTGACGTCGTTGCGGTTCATGCGGATGCTCCTGTTGGTGAAGTAGCGAAGCAACAGGCGTGCCGGGTTGGCGCATGGACATGTGGCGCGTGTCGGAGGTGGCGAGTACTTTGGTAATCGTCCAAAGCCAGGCGCTTCGCGATTGCGTCGCCGACACCGCAAATTTAGTCACGCGGGGGTCGCTTCCAACGCCTTGTCCTTGCGTGTCCGAAGAGCTTCGGTCAGTATCCTCGGACCCTTGATGCGCCGTCCACTTCTTCGCCTCCCTCGCCTGGGCCTGCGCGCCCGGTTGTCCCTGGGCATGGTTGCGATGGTTCTGCTGATCACGCTGGGCGTCGTCACCACCGCGCTCTACTTCGTGAAGCGCGACATGCAAGCGGCTATCGCCAACGAAGAGTTCGAGCGGATCTCAGCCATTGCCGAGGCGGTGGATCAGAAGTTCCTGAGCCGGCGCACCTTGCTCAAGAGCTTCGGCGACAGCGTAGAGGCGCATCACCTTGCGAATACCGCGCAGCTGCACGATTTCCTCGTTCGGCACACATCCCTGAAAGACGCTTTCGCCAGCGTCGCAGTCGCCGACACGAACGGCGATCTCGTGGCCCGCCTCAGTGGCACGGTGCTGCCGGGCAGGATCAATATCAAGGACCGCGAGTACTTCCAGCAGACGGTCGCCACCAAGGCTGGCGTCATCTCCCAGCCCTACCGCAATCGCCTCAACGGCATGGCGCAGGTGGCCATGACCGAACCGGTGTTCGACGAGCATGGCGAGGTGCTCTACGTCATCTCGGGTGCCATCAACCTCAGCGAGCACAACTTTCTCGGCGAGCTTGCCAGCGTCAAGTTCGGCAAGAGCGGCTACATGTTCATCACGAACACGGATGGCATCGTCATCGACGATCCGGACAAGTCCCGGATTCTCCAGCGTGCGGACGCCGAGGGAGGCCGCGATCCCGCCGCCGAGCTCGCCATGGCCGGATTCGAGGGAGCGACCGAAGGCAAGGACCGCACCGGCATGAAGGGCCTCTACGCCTTCAAGCGCATCGGCCAGACCAACTGGGTCCTCGGCTGCATCTACCCACGGGACGAAGCCTTTGCCCAGGTCGAGCGGATCGAGCGCTACACATGGGCCGGCGCCCTGCTCCTGGCCGTGCTGGTGGGAGGCCTCGCCTTCGCGGTCATGCGGTTCCAGCTTGCGCCTTTGACACGACTGCATGAGCACATGCGGGTCTCGCACGCCGCCTCACGCTACGTCCCCATGACGGAGCTGCATCCAGAGGACGAGATCGGCGATCTTTCGCGCACCTTCGATTCGCTCATGCTGGACCGCCAGACCGCTCAGGAGCGGCTGAAAGCGAGCGAGAGGCTGCTGCGCGATGTGACGGACAACCTGCCGGCGGTCGTCGGCTACTTCGATCGCGACCAGCGCTGCCTGTTCGGCAACAAGGCGGGCCTCAGCGTGCAAGGCAAGACGCGGGCCGACATCGGCACCATGACCATGAAGGAGTCGCTGCCGGACGCGGTCTACCAGCAGCTCGCGCCACAGGTTACCAAGGTGCTGGGGGGCACGCCCACGCGCTGCGAGGGCACCTACGACCGCAATGGCAAGGAAGGCTTCTTCGAGTGCCATCTGGTCCCCGACATCCGCGGCGGCGGGGAGACCGTCGGCTACTACGTGATGACCTTCGACATCACGCGCCAGAAGGTGGCCGAGCGCGAGCGGGCGGCCGGCGAGGCGCGCATCCGCACCATTACGGACAACCTGCCGGCCCTGGTGTCGCATGTGGACGCATCCTTGCGCTACACCTTCGTCAATGCGCACGTGCGCGCGCTGCACGGCGAAGCCGAACCCGTGGGCCGGCTCATGGCCGATGTGCGCGGCATCGACGACTTCCGGATGGTCGAGCCCTATGTGCAGCGCGTGCTCGCCGGGGAAGCGGTGACCTTCGAGAAGACCGGGTACAGCACGCGCGGGACCAGCCAGAACTGGTACCAGTCCCACTACATCCCGGATCGCGATACCGAAGGCGTCGTGCGTGGCTTCTATGCGATGACCTTCGACGTGACCGAACGCAAGCGCGCCGAGATCCGCAGCGCCGAGAGCGAGCAGCGCCTGCGCGGGCTGACCGACAACGTGCCGGCGCTCCTGACCGAACTCGATCGCGACGAACGCGTGGTCTTCTGCAACGGCCGCTACGAGAGCTGGCTCGGCATACCGCCGGCCTCCATCATCAACCGGCCCATCCGGGAGGCCGTGGGCGAGGCTCACTACGAGATGCGCAAACCGCTGCTGGCGCGCGCATTCGCCGGCGAGGTGGTGTCCTTCGAACAAACCGCCAAGCTGCTGGTCGGCGAGCGAACGCTGCAGACCACCTATCTGCCGCAGCGGAATGCGCACGGCGAGGTCGTCGGGCTGTACATCCTGGCCAACGACGTCAGCGATCTCAAGCAAAAGCAGATGCAGCTCGATACCCTCGCGCGCGAGGATGCGCTCACCGGCCTGCCGAACCGCCGGTCGTTCGAGGAGCGCGTCGGCGAAGCCATGGCCCGGTCGCGCCGATCCGGCAATCCGATCTGCCTGCTGTTCCTGGACATCGACTACTTCAAGTCGATCAACGATTCGCTGGGCCATGCGGCGGGCGATGCGGTGCTCAAGGAGTTCGGCCGCCGACTGAAGGCAAGCGTGCGCGAGACGGACGTGGCGGCACGCTACGCCGGCGACGAGTTCGTGATCCTTCTCGAAGACATCGCCGGCCCCCACGAAGCGCAGCTGGTGGCCGGCAAGGTGCTGGCCGCGATGCGCCCTGCCTTCGTCCTCTCCAACCGCACCCTGCAGGTGACGACCAGCATCGGCATCGCCCTCTCGGAGCAGGAGGACGAGGATTTCGCGTCGTTGATGGCAAGCGCCGACTCGGCGCTGTACGCGGCCAAGAAAGATGGAAGAAACCGCTTCATGATGGCTGCCTCCAGGTTCGCAACCCTGGATGTCTCGGTGTGGCCGCGCAAAGAGTCGGTCGCCCGATGAAACCCGAAAGCGCCAGCGCCGCAGCCGTGCCCGCCATCGTCCCGGAGTTCACGATCGCGTTCCAGCCGATCGTCGACCTCGAGTCGCGGGAAGTCTTCGCGCATGAGGCGCTCGTCCGGGGCGTTCACGGGGAAGGCGCACTCCAAGTGCTCGGCCAGGTGCAGGCGCATCATCGGTTTGCCTTCCACGAGGCATGCCGCGTGAGGTCGATCGAGATGGCATCGATGCTCGGCATGCAGTCCAGGCTCAGCCTCAACGTGGCCCCCAACGACATTGCAGGTCCGGTGGAATGCTTTCATACCGCCATTCGCACGGCCGAACGGGTCCGCTTTCCGGTCGATCGGCTGATGTTCGAACTCACCGAAGGCGAACCCGTCGCCGATCTGCCCGCGCTGGCTGCGACCTTCCATGCTTTCGAGCACCTCGGATTCACCTCGGCCATCGACGACTTCGGCGCCGCATATTCAGGCTTCGAACTGCTGGCCGCTTTTCAGCCTCACATCGTCAAGCTCGACCTGAGCTTCGTTCGGGACATCCATCGCAATGCCGTGCGCTTCACGATCGTGAAGGGCTTCGTCGGCATATGCGACGAGCTTGGTATCCGGGTGATCGCGGAAGGCGTGGAAGCCCCGGAGGAAGTCGACGTGCTTCGCCGGCTCGGCGTGAGGCTGTTCCAGGGCTTCCTGTTTGCGCCCCCGGGCATTGCCAGGCTGCCGACGGTTGCCTGGGATGCGGCCTGACCTTCTTCCGCGTTGCCGGTCGCCCGCCCTGCTTCAACGCACGTGTGCCGTCGCGTCCATCAGCAGCGTGGGCGGCCGACGCGGTCGCACAGGGCGCTCGCAGGGCCCCCGATAATCGGGGCCCCCAGTGCATCCCAACAAGGAGACCCCGAGTGCCCGACCTTTCCCGGATCACCTGCATCGAAGACCTGCGAGTGATCGCCCAGTCGCGCGTGCCGCGCATGTTCTACGACTACGCCGACTCCGGCGCGTGGACCGAGAGCACCTACCGTGCGAACGAGGCCGACTTCCAGAAGATCAAGCTGCGCCAGCGCGTGGCCGTCAACATGGAAGGCCGCTCCACGCGCACCACCATGGTGGGCCAGGAGGCGGCGATGCCGGTGGCCATCGCGCCCACGGGCCTGACGGGCATGCAGCATGCGGACGGCGAGATCCTCGGGGCGCGCGCTGCCAAGGCCTTCGGCATTCCGTTCACGCTGTCGACCATGAGCATCTGCTCGCTGGAGGACATCGCGGAGAACACCGACCGCCATCCCTTCTGGTTCCAGCTCTACGTGATGCGCGACCGCGACTTCATCGAGCGGCTGATCGAGCGCGCCAAGGCTGCCAACGTGTCGGCGCTGCAGCTGACGCTGGACCTCCAGATCCTCGGCCAGCGGCACAAGGACATCAAGAACGGCCTGACAGCGCCGCCCAAGCCCACGCTGAAGAACCTCATGGACCTCGCGACCAAGCCGCGGTGGTGCATGGGCATGCTGGGCACGAAGCGCCGCACCTTCGGCAACATCGCGGGCCATGCCAAAGGGGTGAAGGACCTGTCCTCGCTGTCCTCGTGGACGGCCGAGCAGTTCGATCCGACCTTGAGCTGGGCCGATGTCGAGTGGATCAAGAAGCTCTGGGGCGGACCGCTGATCCTCAAGGGCATCATGGACGTGGAGGATGCGCGGCTGGCGGCTTCCAGCGGCGCCGATGCGCTGATCGTCTCGAACCACGGCGGGCGGCAGCTCGACGGCGCGCCCTCCTCCATCGAGGCGCTGCCGGCCATCGCCGAGGCCGTGGGCACGGAGATCGAGGTCTGGATGGACGGCGGCATCCGCAGCGGGCAGGACGTGCTGAAGGCGCGCGCCCTCGGCGCCCGCGGCACGCTCATCGGGCGCAGCTTCCTCTATGGCCTGGGCGCCTTCGGCGAAGCCGGCGTGACCCGCGCGCTTCAGATCATCCAGCGCGAGCTCGACCTGACGATGGCCTTCTGCGGACGCACGCAGATCGACGAAGTGGATTCGAGCATCCTGCTACCGGGGACCTTCTGATCAACGCGCCGGCACGCGCGATTCCAGTGGCGCGGGGCGGTAGTCGGGCCTGAAGCGGCAGCGGTCCTTGCAGCCGGCTCAGGGCTTTGGCTTCAGCCCGCTTTCGGAAAGAACACGACGCCCGGCAGCCCCTTGAAATGAGCGTCGCAGGTCAGCAACTCCGCGAGTTGATTCTGTGCCGTGGCGTAAACAATGGCATCGGCAGTGGCCAGCTTGTGCTCGCGGTGCAGGTCTGCGGCGAGCAGTGCGATGTTGGTGTCGAGGGGCACGACGGCGCACTTTTGGGTGTAGGCGATCACCTGATCTGCCTGCTCTTCGCCGACTTCGCGCACCAGCCACTTCGAAAGTTCGAGCTGCACGATGGTAGGCACGATGCATTGCGGCTTGCCCGGGAACTGCTTCGCCAGCGTCTTGCCGAGTGCGCTGCCCGTGAGCCATTCAATCCACACCGAAGTGTCGACCACGCGTGACGGTGCAGCCATTAGTAGCGGTCCTTGCGGTCGCGGTAACCGTCCTTTCGCGCGCCTTTGGCGACCCCGACCAACTGGTCCAACTCAGGTACCGGCATCATCAGAACGCCCTTGCCCTTGGGAATGAACACGAACTCCTGCCCGGCCTGCCAGTGCTTCTCTTCACGCACGGCCTTGGGGATTGAGATCTGGAACTTGCTGGAAAGAGTGGCGGTAGCGGTCATGCTCGTACCTCGCTGTTATCGATGATGATTCCGTAAGAATACGCGATCCGAGGCCGGCCTGCCTGGTCGTGAGAAAGCGATGGTGGAGGGAGCGTTTTTTGCGCACTCGCCAGGGGTTCGTGACGGAGCTCGTCCATAACAAGTAGGAATTCACGCTGGGCCGGTTGCGCCTCGCGCCGACATGGTTTCCAACCTGGTGTTCTAGCTTGGCAGGCAGCCCGACCCCTTTTCAAGGACTCATATGCCGCAACATGAAGCCTCCTCGCAAGCCGAAAGCATCGATGTCAGTTCCACCAGCGCGGTAGAAGATCTCGCCAAGCGATTCGACGCGACCCCCCAGCAGATCCGGGAAGCGGTCAAGGCCGTCGGAAACCGAATCGCGGACGTGGAGCTTCACCTGAAGGGAACTCGCAGCTCAAGCAACGAACAACGCGTCGACAGCAAGCCTTGAAGCCCTAGTCGCCCAGCAGTTCCCCGATCGGCTGCAGGTCCTCCACCCGATCGCAGATGGCCTTCACCACCATCATGATCGGGATCCCCAGCAGCAGCCCCCAGATGCCCCAGAGCCAGCCCCAGAAGATCACGCCGACGAACACCGCCACCGGGTTCATGCGGCTGGTCCGGCTGGTGAGCCAAGGCACCAGCAGGTTGCCCACCAGCGTGTGGATCACCAGCGAGACGCCGCCGACCAGCAGCGCCATCTCGATGCTGTTGAACTGCAGGAAGGCCACCAGCCCGGCAGCGGCCATCACGATCACCGAGCCGAGGTAGGGAATGAGGTTGGTCACCGCGGCGACGATGCCCCACACGGCCGCGTTCTCCAGGCCCATGGCCCAGAAGGCCAGGCCGGTGGCAATGCCGACCAGCACGCTGGTGAGGATCTGCACCAGCAGGTAGCGTTCGATGTGCTGCGTGATGTCGTCGAGCACGTGCACCGTGATTTTTTTCTTCTGCAAGCTGGGTCCGGTGATCTTCACCAGCTTGCGCCTGAAGGTGTCGCCCGAGCCGAGCGCGAAATAGGTCAGAAAGACGACCAGCGTGAGCTGCCCGGCGGCAGCGATCAGCCCCACCGTGCCGCTCCAGAGGTAGTCGCGCACGTTGAAGGCCGGCCGCTCGATGACCACGCGTGCCACGCCTTTGCGCGCCGCGACCTTGGCCGAGTTCTCCTCGGCTGCCTGCTCGAGCTGGGCGGCGGCCTTCTGTACGGTGTCGAGTGCGCTGGAATCGGTGCTCCTGCCGCTGCGCATGGCCGTGCGCAGCTTCTGGGCCGCGACGGGCAGCGTATCGAGCAGCTCGGTGGCGCTGCCGGAGAGCGAATAGCCGGTCCAGCCCATCCCGCCGCCGAGCCCGACCAGGATCGCGGCGGCGCTGACCCAGCGGGAGATCCTCCAGCGTTGCAGCAGGTCGACCAGCGGCGCGAGCGCATAAGTCAGCAGCAGGCTCAGCATCAGCGGGACGAACACGGCCTTGGCCCAGTGCAGCGTGAACACCACGGCGAGCACGCTCAGCACCACCAGCGCGGCGCTGCGGACGTCGACCGGCATGTGCAGCAGAACGCGCTCCGGCTCGGGGGAGTCGGCTGCTGCCGCCACGGTCTGCTCCTGCTCCTGCTCGGGCGAGAGCGGTGGAGCTGGCGGCTGTGGCGGCGGCTCGGCGGCCCTGGGTGCAACTTCGTCGTTCATCGCGGGTCCTTCAGCGCTTCGCGCACCGCCGCGAGCTGGCGCCGCGACACCACCACCGGCTCTGGAATGCCGTCGAGGCGCAGCGCCCAGCCCTCGGCGTCCTCGCCGTCGTCGTACTTCTGGAGCGCGCGGATCGCCTGGCGTGCCACCAGCGCGTTGCGGTGCACGCGCACGAAGCGCGCCGGGTAGCGCTCCTCGAACTCGGCCAGCGAGCCGTCGTAGATGTGGCTGCGCGCCGCGGTGCGCACCGTCAGGTACTTGTACTCGGACTTGAGATAGAGCACGTCGGACAGCAGCACGCGCTCGGTCCGGCCGCGGTCCTGGATCAGCAGCACCTCCTGCGGCACGTCGGCCATCGGGCCGCGCCGCTCCCGCAGCGAGCGCGCCGCCTTCTGCAGCGCCTGCTGCAGCCGCTCGGCGCGCACCGGCTTGGTGAGGTAGTCGACCGCCTCGAGCTCGAAGGCCGTGACGGCGTGGGTCGCATGGGCGGTGACGAACACCACCGCGGGCGCGCCGGGGCGCTGGCGCAGGCTGCGCGCCAGCTCGATGCCGTCGATGCCCGGCATGTGGATGTCGAGCAGCACCAGGTCGAGGTCGGCGGTGAGCAGCTGCGCGTGGGCTTCGGCGCCGTTGGCCGCCTCGCCCACCACCTCGGCCGCCGGCGCTCGGCAGTCGGCCAGCAGCGTGCGCAGCCGCGACCGGGCCAGCGTTTCGTCGTCGACGATCAGGGTGCGAAGAACATGCATGGTCTGGTTTTCTACGCTTCTGCAGGAATGGCGATGCGCACGCGATAGGCCTTCTGGTCCATGCCGGCGCTGAACTGCGCCTGCACGTCGTGCAGCAGGTGCAGCCGGTCGCGCACGTTGGCCAGCGCGATGCCGTGGCCGCGCGGCAGGGGCTCGTCGGCCCAGCGCAGCGGCGGCAGGCTGTTGACCACTTCGATCACCGCCATGCTGCCGCGGCGCTCGGTGCGGATGCGGATCTTCGCGCCCTCGGGGCTGGGCTCGACGCCATGCTTGACCGCGTTCTCGACCAGCGGCTGCAGCAGCAAGGGCGGCAGGCGCGCGCCGTTGGCCGCCGGGTCGATGTCCCATCGGATGCGCAGCCGCTCGCCGAAGCGCACCTGCTCGATTGCCAGGTAGCGCTCGGCCAGCGCGATCTCGTCGGCCAGGGTGACGGCCTCGCCCTCGTCGGCCAGGGCATGGCGAAACAGCTCGCTCAAGTCTTCCAGCATGGCCTCGGCCTTGGCCGGCTCCTCGCGCACGAGCGCGATAGCGCTGTTCAGCGTGTTGAAGAGAAAGTGCGGGCGAATGCGCGACTGCAGCTCCTCTAGGCGCGCCGTCATCGCCGCGGGCGTCTGGCCGCGCGCGCGCAGCACCAGCGCGGCCATCACCAGCGCCGCGAACATGGCCCCGGCGAGGGCGCTGGCGATCCAAGGCGCGCTGCCCACCACGCCGGTGAGCCGCAGCAGGCCGCAGCCATAGAGCGCGGCGACCGCCCCGAGCAGCGCGCCGGCTGCGTACTGCCCGGCGCGCGGCAGGCGGCCCAGCAGCTTCTTGAGCCAGCAGGCCGCGAGCAGCCACAGCAGCGTGGCCGGCAGGGCACCGCCGGTCACGGTGGCCAGCAGCATCAGCCACTCGGACGGCGTGGACGCCTGGAACAAGGTGGCCGCCGCCACCACCGCTTCGACGAACATCACGGTGCGCAGCACCACGCCGATCTGGCAGGCATCGAAGATCGCAGCTCCGGCGCGCGCAGGCCCGCGGGTCCGTGCCTGCGACGGCGCCTGAGGGGTGGTCGATAAAATCGATGGGCTGCGCATCAAGCAAAGATCGGGTGCAAACCCATTATTGCCTCCCAACCGGTTCACTCCCCATGACCCACAACCAACTCGACAAGAAATCCGAAGCCTGGTCCGCCCTGTTCTCCGAACCGATGAGCGACCTGGTGAAGCGCTATACGGCGAGCGTCTTCTTCGACAAGCGGCTGTGGCAGGCCGACATCCAGGGCTCGCTGGCGCATGCGGGCATGCTGGCGGCACAGGGCGTGATCGGCGCGGAGGACCTTGCGGCCATCGAGCGCGGCATGGCGCAGATCCGCGGCGAGATCGAGTCGGGCGAATTCGACTGGAAACTCGAGCTCGAGGACGTGCACCTGAACATCGAGGCACGCCTCACGCAGCTGGTCGGCGATGCCGGCAAGCGCCTGCACACCGGCCGCAGCCGCAACGACCAGGTGGCCACCGACGTGCGGCTCTGGCTGCGCGGCGAGATCGACCTGATCGCCGGGTTGCTCGGCGACCTGCAGAAGTCGCTGCTGGCCATCGCGGAAAAGAACGCCGAGGTGATCCTGCCGGGCTTCACCCACCTGCAGGTGGCGCAGCCGGTGAGCTTTGGCCACCACATGCTGGCCTACGTCGAGATGTTCGCGCGCGATGCCGAGCGCATGGCCGACGTGCGCGGCCGCGTCAACCGCCTGCCGCTGGGCGCCGCAGCGCTGGCGGGCACCAGCTATCCGCTGGACCGCGAACTGGTGGCCCGCACGCTGGGCATGGATGGCGTGTGCGAGAACAGCCTGGACGCGGTGAGCGACCGCGACTTCGCAATCGAGTTCGCCGCCGCCGCCTCGCTGGCGATGGTGCACATCAGCCGGCTCAGCGAGGAGCTGGTGCTGTGGACCAGCCAGGCCTTCGGCTTCATCGACATCGCCGACCGCTTCTGCACCGGCAGTTCGATCATGCCGCAGAAGAAGAACCCGGACGTGCCCGAACTCGCGCGCGGCAAGACCGGCCGCGTGGTGGGCCACCTGATGGGCCTGATCACGCTGATGAAGGGCCAGCCGCTGGCCTACAACAAGGACAACCAGGAAGACAAGGAGCCGCTGTTCGACACCGTCGACACGCTCAAGGACACGCTGCGCATCTTTGCCGAGATGGTGGGTGGCATCACGGTGAAGCCGGAGGCCATGGAAAAGGCCGCGCTGCGGGGCTACGCGACCGCCACCGACCTGGCCGACTACCTGGTGAAGAAGGGCCTGCCCTTCCGCGACGCGCACGAAACCGTGGCGCACGCCGTCAAGGCCGCGATCTCGCACAAGGTCGACCTGTCGGAGCTGCCGCTGTCGGTGCTGCAGACCTTCCATCCGAAGATTGAGAAGGACGTGTACGACGTGCTGAGCCTGCGGGGCTCGGTGCATGCACGCAACATCCTCGGCGGGACCGCGCCGGCGCAGGTGCGCAAGCAGATCGCGCGGCACAGGGCGCGGCTTCAATAAGCCGTCCCCAAGCGCTCGCTCAGGGCACGCCAGCCCGGGTTTACCCCGGGTTTTCCGTCAGCTTTGTGGCTATTTGTAAAACTGTAGTGCTAAAGTTTGGCATTGCATTGCAGCAAAGTGCCGGGCAACCTGTGTCGCTGAACCCCGCCAGCTGACCCCATACATGGAACAAGAATCCTGCGTCGTCGTCATCCTGACCTTCAATTCCGCCTCGATCATCCGGGAGACCGTGACGCAGGCGAAGAAGGTGAGCCCGAATGTCTTCGTGGTCGACTCGCATTCGACGGACAACACCGTCGCCCTCCTCGAGGAACTGGGCTGCACCGTGGTGCAGCGGCCCTTCTCCAACTACAGCGACCAGCGCAACTGGGCGATCTCGCAGATCGAGGGCACCTACGGCTGGCAACTGCACCTGGATGCCGACGAGGTGCTGGACGACCAGGCCGTCGCGGAGATCGGGGCCTTGCTGGCCGGCACGCCGCGTTTCGATGCGTACATGTTGCGCCGGCGCGACTACTTCATGGGCAAGATGCTGCGCTTCTCGGGCGTCAACCCCTGGCACTTGCGGCTGTTCCGCTCGGGCGCCGGGCGCTGCGAGTCGCGGCTGTACGACCAGCACTTCATCAGCACCGCCACGCCGGGCCGCCTCCAGGGCTTCATGCACGACAAGAACTCGGCCCGGCTCACCGACTGGATCGCGAGCCACAACCGCTGGAGCGACGCCGAGGCCAGGGAGAAGCTGGGGCCGCGCCTGGCTGCCGACAACGTGCTGCAGCCCCGCCTGATGGGCGACGCGCGCGAGCGCACGCGCTTCATCAAGGAGCTCTACTACAAGCTGCCGACCGGGCTGCGCTCGCTCAGCTACTTCATTTACCGCTACGTCTTCAGGCTGGGCTTCCTGGACGGCACCACCGGCTTCTATTTCGCTTTTTTTCAGGCCTTGTGGTTTCGCATGCTGGTCGACGCGAAGATGTACGAACAGCGCACCGCGCAGCCCCCGCCGGCCGAATTGAAGGCCAAGGCCCCCCAACCGATTCCCCCTATGGAGTGATTTCACAGCATGCGGCAATACAACGCTTCCAAGAAAGTCCTGGTCACCGGCGGCGCCGGCTTCCTGGGCAGCCACCTCTGCGACCGGCTCATCGAGCAGGGCCACGACGTGCTGTGCGTCGACAACTTCTTCACCGGCACCAAGCGCAACATCGAGCACCTGCTCGACCATCCGCGCTTCGAGCTGATGCGGCACGACGTGACCTTCCCGCTCTACGTGGAGGTGGACGAGATCTTCAACCTGGCCTGCCCGGCCTCGCCCGTCCACTACCAGCACGACCCGGTGCAGACCACCAAGACCAGCGTGCACGGCGCGATCAACATGCTGGGGCTGGCCAAGCGGGTGCGCGCCAAGATCCTGCAGGCCTCCACCAGCGAGGTCTACGGCGACCCGGAGATCCATCCGCAGGTCGAAGCCTATTGGGGCCGCGTCAACCCGATCGGCATCCGCAGCTGCTACGACGAGGGCAAGCGCTGCGCCGAGACGCTGTTCTTCGACTACCACCGCCAGCACAAGCTGCGCATCAAGGTCGTGCGCATCTTCAATACCTACGGCCCGCGCATGCACATGAACGACGGGCGCGTGGTGTCCAACTTCATCGTGCAGGCGCTCAAGGGCGAGGACATCACCATCTACGGCGACGGGCAGCAGACGCGCAGCTTCTGCTACGTCGACGACCTGGTGGAGGCGATGCTCCGGATGATGGGCACCGGCGACGAGGTGCCGGGCCCGATCAACATCGGCAACCCGGGCGAGTTCTCGATGCTGGAGCTCGCCAACAAGGTGATCGAGCTCACCGGCTCCAAGAGCCAGCTGGTGCGCATGCCGCTGCCCGCGGACGATCCCAAGCAGCGCCGGCCCGACATCACGCTCGCCCAGCAGGAGCTCGGCGGCTGGGCGCCGAAGACCCAGCTCGAGGAAGGCTTGAAGAAAACCATCGCCTATTTCGACAAGGCACTCTCCGAAATCACCGCAGGCTGAACACATGAACGTCACCATCATCGGTACCGGCTACGTCGGTCTTGTCACCGGCGCCTGTCTCGCCGACATCGGCAACAACGTGCTGTGCGTGGATGTCGACAAGCGCAAGATCGACACCCTCAATGCGGGCGGCATCCCGATCTACGAGCCGGGCCTCGGCGACCTGGTCGAATCGAACGCCGCGGCGCGGCGCCTCAGCTTCTCGACCGACATCGAGGCCTCGGTGGCGCACGGCGACATCCAGTTCATCGCGGTGGGCACGCCGCCCGACGAGGACGGCAGCGCCGACCTGCAGTACGTGCTGGCGGCGGCGCGCAACATCGGCAAGTACATGAACGGCTTCAAGGTCGTGGTCGACAAGTCCACCGTGCCGGTGGGCACGGCCGACAAGGTCGCAGCCGTGATCCAGGAGGAGCTCGACAAGCGCGGCCGCCCGGACCTGCGCTTCTCGGTGGTGAGCAACCCCGAATTCCTGAAGGAAGGCGCGGCGGTCGAGGACTTCATGCGGCCCGACCGCATCGTCATCGGCTACAGCGACGACGAGAACGGCCGCGAGGCCCTGGCGGCAATGCGCAAGCTCTATGCGCCCTTCAACCGCCATCACGAGCGCACCCGCGTGATGGACGTGCGCTCCGCCGAGTTCACCAAGTACGCGGCCAACGCGATGCTGGCCACCCGCATCAGCTTCATGAACGAGCTGGCCAACCTGGCCGACCGCGTGGGCGCCGACATCGAGTCGGTGCGCCAGGGCATCGGCTCCGATCCGCGCATCGGCTACAGCTTTCTCTACGCGGGCACCGGGTACGGCGGCAGCTGCTTCCCGAAGGACATCCAGGCGCTCACGCGCATTGCGCGCGAGAACGGGCAGACGCTGCGGGTGCTGGAGTCGGTCGAGGCGGTCAACGACGAGCAGAAGCGCGTGCTGACGCAGAAGGTGCTCGACCGCTTCGGCGCCGACCTGAGCGGCCGCAGCTTCGCGCTGTGGGGCCTGGCCTTCAAGCCCAACACCGACGACATGCGCGAGGCCCCGAGCCGCGTGGTGCTCGGCACGCTGCTGCGCGCCGGCGCGCGCGTGGTGGCGCACGACCCGATTGCCGTCGAGGAGACAAGGCGCGTGCTGCAGCTGGACTTCGCGGATGCGCCGGCGCTGCTGGAGCGCATCAGCTTCTCCTCGGCCAAGGACCCGCTCGAGGTGCTGGCCGATGCCGACGCGCTGATCATCGTGACCGAGTGGAAGGCCTACCGCAGCCCCAACCTGGAGCGGCTCAAGGCACTGATGAAGTCGCCGGTGATCTTCGACGGCCGCAATCTCTACGAGCCAGGCGTCATGAAGGAAGCCGGCGTCATCTACCAGGGCATCGGGCGCAACAGCCGCTGAAAGCGGCCCCGCAGCGCGAGGCCGCTTGTTCTACGCGATTCCCCTAGAGAGCCGGCCGAGCTGGCGCAACCCGCCGTGGGTGACGGTGCTGCTCATCCTCGTGAACATGCTGGTCTTCTGGGGACCGCAGCGCGCGGAAGACAAGGCGCAGCAGCGAGCCGCGCCGACCCACGTGCAGAGCAGTGCGCCGAAGCAACGCGAACAGGCGCAGGTGCCACCGCCCTTCACTGCGCGCTGGGCGCAGGACCACAATCCAGACGCGCAATCCAAGCCCTGGACCTGGGTCACGTCGGCCTTCCTGCACGGCAGTACCGGGCACCTGCTGGGCAACATGCTCTTCCTGTTCCTGTTCGGCTTCTCGGTGGAGCTCGCGCTGGGCCGCGGCCTCTACCTGGGCTTCTACCTGCTGGGCGCCGTCGGCGCCTCGGCGCTGGCGGCCTGGGCCTATGCGGGCCAGGGCGGGTATGGCATCGGCGCCTCGGGCGCGGTGTCGGCACTGATGGGCATGTACGCGGTGATGTACCGGCTGCGCCGCATCCGCTTCTTCTACCAGCTCTTCTTCTACTTCAACTACGTCACGGCGCCGGCGCTGATCCTGCTGCCCGCCTGGATCGCCAACGAGCTGCTGCAGCACATCCTCGGCGGCAAGGGCATCGCCTACATGGCGCACCTGGGCGGGCTGCTGACCGGCGCGCTGCTGATGGCAGTAGCGATGCGGTGGCGCCGGGTGCACCTGCCCGAAGCGCCGGCCGAGAAGGAGCCGGACCCTTTCGAGCAGCACGTAGCCGCGGCGCGGCGCCTGGCCGTGGAGATGAAGTTCGAGCAGGCCTGCGCCCGATGGTGCGCAGCCGCGCAGCTGCGCCCCGAGGACGCCGACACCCTTCGCGCGTGGTTCAACACCGCCCGGCTGTGGCCCGCGGGCGAGGACTTCCATCATGCGGCTCGCGGCATCTTCAGGCTCAAGCCGCAGGACCCTGCGACGCTGGAATTGCAGCACGCGAGCTACAAGACCTACCTCGACCAAGCCAAGCCGGGTGCACGCCTGCGGCCCGAGGACATGGCACGGCTGGCGCGCCGCTTCACGCGCGCCAAGCAGTTTGCCGATGCCGAGCGCCTGTGCCAGGCCCTCATGAAGACCGCGCCCGGGCATCCGGAGCTGGCCGAGACGGTGTCGCTGTGCGCCAACGGCCTGCTGCAGGCGGGGCGACGGGACCAGGCGCTGGACTGGCTGCCGCATCTGCTGCGGCTGGCGCCGGACGACATGGTCACGCGGACGCTCCAGAAGGCCTGAGCCAGGGCTAGCCTGTTAACGCGCGACCCCTTGCATGGCGTCAACAGGCCTAGTCCGGAACGAACCTCGCCTTGAACCTCGCAACGTCATCCGCCTGTTCCAGGGTCACGAGCTGGCCCATCTTGCCGTCGGAGAGTCGGCAGGCGGCGAACAGGCTGTAGCGGCCCTTCAGGTCATAACTCGGCAGGTCGATGAGCGCATACGGCTGCGGCACGAACACCTGGTGTTCGAACACGACCCGGTGCACGTTGCGTGGCGAGGGGAAGAGCTTGTAATCGGTGGTCTCGAAGGACCTTGCAATAGCCATTTCGCAATTCTCGCCAAAACGAGGGCGGACCGCCCGGCCGAACTCCCTTCGTCAATCTGCTGTGCACTCCAGCGAGAACAGTGGCAGTTCGGCTTGCCGGCTCAGCCACACGCCGCCGCCCACCTCCTGAAAGTGGCGCGAAAGCCCCTGCCGGTACACCTCGGCGCCGTGGCGAAAGATGCGCGGGTCCGTCAGGTCTTCATCGACGATGTCGCGCGCGAAGTCCTCGCGCGTCACGGCCTCCACGTACAGCGCGCCCTGGCTCAGCAGGCCGAGGTTGCGCAAGGCGCGCTTCACATCCGCCGGGCTGAGATAGGGCAGCACGCCCTGGCAGATGACGAAGTCGAAGGGCTTCCCGGCCTGGTAGTCCACCACCGATCCGCGCTCCCATCCGTAGCGCTCGCACAGGTACTCGCTGAACTCCACGCCGTGGTAGCTGGCCAAGGGGAATTGCCGCGCCACGATGTCGCGCCAGAGCCCGATGCCGCATCCGACGTCCAGCACTCGCCTCACAGGCACGCGCAGGTATCGCAGGTAGGCGCAGACGAACGCGCCCAGGCGCTCGACATGCTGGGGGTCCACCACCTTGGTCTTCTTGTCGAAGTAGTAGCGCCGGTAATAGGCTTCGTCGAAGGTGGCGGCGCCGGCTGATTGCATATTCACACTCCTCGTTGTGCCGAATCCTATCGGCATCCTGACGACCGCTCCTGCAGCGCCACCACCTGCCCGCCACGCTTGAGGACTCCAGGGCGGCATGGCACGATCTTGCAAATGACCAGCAGCCCCGCCCCGACGCAGCACCTGCGCGACCTCGCCCGGCTGCGCCGCGTTCGCGACCGGATCGACCGGGAGTACGCGCTGCCGCTGGATGTCGAAGCCCTCGCCCGCGACGCGAACATGTCGGCCGGGCACCTCAGCCGCCAGTTCCGGCTCGCCTACGGCGAATCGCCCTACAGCTACCTGATGACGCGGCGCATCGAGCGTGCAATGGCACTGCTGCGTCGCGGCGACCTCAGCGTCACCGAGGTCTGCTTCGAGGTCGGCTGCGCGTCGCTGGGCACCTTCAGCACCCGCTTCGCCGAGCTGGTCGGGATGCCGCCCAGCACCTATCGGCGGCAGCAGGCGCTTGCGACCGCGGGGATGCCTTCGTGCGTGGCGAAACAGGTCACCCGTCCGATCAGGAATCGAGAAGCGCGGGACGCGGAGCCGCAACTAGACTGACCGGCATGGACATCACCATTCACTCCACCTTCCTCCCGCACAACGATCCGGCCGCTTCCCTGGCCTTCTACCGCGACACGCTCGGCTTCGAGGTCCGCAACGATGTCGAGTACGGCGGAATGCACTGGATCACGGTCGGGCCCGCCGGCCAGCCCGGAACGTCCATCGTCCTGTATCCGCCGGCCGCATCACCCGGCATCACCGACGACGAGCGCCGCACCATCGCCGAGATGATGGCCAAGGGCACCTACGGCACCATTCTCCTGGCGACCAGGGACCTCGACGGCGCCTTCGAGCAACTGCAGGCCAGCGGCGCGGAGGTCGTCCAGGAGCCGGCCGAGCAACCGTACGGCGTTCGCGACTGCGCCGTTCGCGATCCCGCGGGCAATCTGATCCGCCTCCAGGAGCTGCGCTGAGCGAGACGATGAGCAAAGCCACGAGGACGAACCCGAAGTCGCCCGCAGCGCTGCCGGCCGCCGACAGCCATGACCTGATCCGCGTGCACGGCGCGCGCGTGAACAACCTCAAGGACATCAGCATCGAGATCCCGAAACGCCGGCTGACGGTGTTCACCGGCATCTCCGGCTCGGGCAAGAGCTCGCTGGTGTTCGGCACGATTGCCGCGGAGTCCCAGCGGCTGATCAACGAAACCTACAGCGTCTTCGTGCAGGGCTTCATGCCGGCGCTGGCACGGCCCGACGTCGACGTGCTCGAAGGGCTGACGACCGCGATCATCGTCGACCAGGAGCGCATGGGCGCCAATGCACGTTCGACGGTCGGCACCGCCACCGACGCCAACGCGCTGCTGCGCATCCTCTTCAGCCGGTGCGGGAAGCCGCACATCGGCTCGCCCAACGCATTCGCCTTCAACGTCCCCTCGGTCCGGGCAACCGGCGCGATCACGATCGAACGCGGTGCCGGCAAGACCGTGAAGCAGAGCTTCAGCCGCACCGGCGGCATGTGTCCGCGCTGCGAAGGCATGGGCTCGGTCACCGACTTCGACATGGCGGCGCTCTACGACGACAGCAAGTCGCTCAACGAGGGCGCGCTCATCATCCCCGGCTACAGCATGGAGGGCTGGTACGGCCGCATCTTCCGCGGCTGCGGCTTCTTCGACCCGGACAAGCCGATCCGCAAGTTCACCAAGAGAGAGCTGCACGACCTGCTCCACAAGGAGCCGACCAAGATCAAGGTCGACGGCATCAACCTGACCTACCAGGGCGTCATCCCGCAGATCCAGAAGTCCTTCCTGTCCAAGGATGTCGATGCGTTGCAGCCGCATGTCCGCGCCTTCGTGGAGCGGGTGGTGACATTCAGCACCTGCCCCGAGTGCGGCGGCACCCGGCTCAGCGAGGCCGCCCGGTCCTCGAGAATCAAGAAGATCAACATCGCCGACGCCTGCGCGATGCAGATCAGCGACCTGGCCGAATGGGTGCGCGGCCTCGACGAGCCCTCGGTGGCGCCGCTGCTCGCCGCGCTGGCGCAGACGCTCGACTCGTTCGTGGAGATCGGGCTGGGCTATCTATCGCTCGACCGACCGTCGGGCACGCTGTCGGGCGGCGAGGCGCAACGGGTCAAGATGATCCGCCACCTCGGCTCCGCGCTCACCGATGTCACCTACGTCTTCGACGAGCCCACCACCGGCCTGCACCCGCACGACATCCAGCGGATGAACGAGCTGCTGCTGCGGCTGCGCGACAAGGGCAACACCGTGCTCGTGGTGGAGCACAAGCCGGAGACGATCGTGATCGCCGACCACGTCGTCGACCTCGGCCCCGGCGCGGGGACGGCGGGCGGCAGCGTCTGCTTCGAGGGCAGCGTCGAGGGGCTGCGGGCGAGCGGCACGCTCACCGGCCGGCACTTTGACGACCGGGCCTCCCTCAAGCAGAAGGTGCGCAAGCCAACGGGCGTGCTTCCGATCCGAGGCGCGAAGACGCACAACCTGCGCGACGTGGACGTGGACATCCCGCTCGGCGTGCTGGTGGTCGTCACCGGCGTTGCGGGCTCCGGCAAGAGCTCGCTCGTGCACGGGTCGATTCCCGCCGGCGCGGGCGTCGTGGCCATCGACCAGGCCGCCATCCGCGGTTCACGGCGCAGCAACCCCGCGACTTACACCGGATTGCTCGACCCCATCCGCACGGCCTTCGCGAAGGCCAATGGCGTCAAGCCGGCACTGTTCAGCGCCAACTCCGAAGGCGCCTGCCCCAACTGCAATGGCGCCGGCGTCATCTACACCGACCTGGGCGCGATGGCCGGCATTGCCACCCCCTGCGAGGAGTGCGAGGGGAAGCGGTTCCAGGCATCGGTGCTGAAGTACCACCTCGGCGGCCGCGACATCAGCGAAGTGCTTGCGATGCCTGTGGCCGAGGCGACGGAATTCTTCGGTGCCGGGAAGGCGCGCACGCCGGCGGCGCACGCCATTCTCGAACGGCTGGCGGATGTGGGCCTGGGCTACCTCAGCCTCGGCCAGCCGCTGACCACGCTGTCGGGCGGCGAGCGACAGCGGCTCAAGCTGGCGACCCACATGGCCGAGAAGGGCGGCATCTACGTGCTCGACGAGCCGACCGCCGGCCTGCACCTCGCAGACGTCGAGCAGCTGCTGGGCCTGCTCGACCGGCTGGTCGATTCGGGCAAGTCGGTCATCGTCGTCGAGCACCACCAGGCGGTCATGGCGCACGCGGACTGGATCATCGACCTCGGGCCGGGCGCGGGGCACGATGGCGGCAGGGTCGTCTTCGAGGGCACGCCGGCCGACCTCGTCGCCGGGCGCAAGACGCTCACCGGCCAGCACCTGGCGGCCTACGTCGCTCGCTGACCCGAGCCGCAGCGCAACACTCAGCCTTGCGGCGCCTCGCGCAGCAGCCAGCGCACTTCATGCGTCTGCGCGCTTTCGGGGTAACGCGCTTCGAGCGTGGCCAGGATGGGCTGCGCCATGTCGCGCCGGTTCAGGTTCTGCACCAGCAGGCGCGCGGCGAGCTCATAGGCCTGTGGGATCGCGGCATGGCCGCGAAAGCGCTTGTCGAACCCGGACAGCAGTGCGAGCGCCGCCTTCGCCTCCCCGGTCCGCCATTCGGCGCGGGCGAGCGCCAGCGTCGTGACAGGATCGTCGAGCACGAAGCCGGCATCCTTCTCGCGACAGGCCCTGTAGACCTTCAGCGCTTCGGACGCGAGATCGCGCGCGGCGAGCATGCCGATCAGCCGGCGCCCCTGCTCCAACAGGGTGGGCATCTTCTCGGGCGCCAGCAGCAGCACGCGGTGGTAGCGGCGCTGCGCGGCCAGGTCGTCCGGCGCCACGCGCTGCTCCTCGTAGGCCAGCGCCAGTGCGCCGGCCACGTCGCCGTCGGTCACCATCTGTGCCACCAGCGCGTCGGCCTGCTGCTGCGCGATCTGGGCCGGGGTGCGGGTGTCGACCGCGCGCTCGTCGGCACCGGCGCCGGGCAGCAGGTCGATCCCGAGTGCCGCATGGTTCTGGTACATCACGTAGCCCAGCAGGCTGGCCATCACCCAGCCGAAATAGATCACCACGAAATTGAAGACCGGCAGCGCGACCCAGCCCTTGAACACGGGCAGCAGCATGACCGCCGCCACCTGCGAGCCCGAGTTGAGCAGGAACAGGAAGAAGCACAGCAGCACATAGGGCCACCCGATCGCGCGGATGGTCTCCCACACGAGGCCCGGGTTGAGGGCCTGCCAGAAGCTGCCCGACTGGACCAGCACCATGGTCGTGGCCGGGAGCGTGAACGAGAGCACGAAGAGCGCGACGTAGCCGAGCACCGGATTCCACGCGCCGACCAGGCCGGCCACGATGCCCTGCAGCACCAGCAGTGCGAAGAGCTTCCAGGGCAGGTTCGTCCATTCCTCGTCCAGCATCCGCGGGAAATCGGCGGCACGCACGATGCCGCGCGCGCCCAGCGCCATGACCTTGAACCCATAGCGGCTGGCCGCGAGCACGATGCCCAGCTCGACGATCAGCACGATCAGTCCCTGGGGCAGGAAGAAGAAGAGATGGATGAGCAGGCTGCTGGCGGCCAGCAGCAAGGCATAGCCCAATGGCCGGCGCTGGAAGGGAAAGGCAAAGAAGGTGTTCAGCCGCTGCCAGAAAGGGCGTGGGGACGGACTCGCGAACGCTTGCATGGACGCTCCTGCAGAAGCGCCGAAGTATAGGTATCAATTTGTTGCGCGGCCGCCCGGGGCGCCCTGAAGGCATCGGAGGAGGTTGCCTTGCGAATACGATCGACGCTCTTCTCTTGTATTCCATGGTCGTGATGAACGCTGCTCCCGCTGTCAGAACGGCTCGCCGGTTCCTGCTGCCGATCGCGCTCCTGCTCGCGATGTGCGCCTCGCAAGCCCAATCCACCGGCGCCGATGCCGCTCCCTCCCCCGCCTACCTCGCGGCGCAGGCACGTTGGCGCGCCGAGCTCTCGGCCTTCGACGCCGCCGACCGGCAGCAGTGGCCCAGCGAGGGCGGCGTGGTCTTCGTCGGCAGCTCCACCATCCGCTTCTGGACCCGGCTCGCGCAGGACTTCCCGCAGCTGCCGGTGGTCATCAACCGCGGCTTCGGCGGCTCGACCATGGCCGACTGCAGCTTCTTCGCGCCGGAGCTCGTGCTTCGCTACAAGCCGCGCCACGTGCTGGTCTACGCAGGCGACAACGACCTGGCCGAGGGCCGCACGCCGATCCAGGTGCTGGAGAGCTTCGCGCAGTTCGCCAACACAGTGCGCGAGGCCTTGCCGGAGACCCGCATCAGCTATATCTCGATCAAGCCGAGTCCATCGCGCGAGAAGCTTCTGCCCAAGGCGCGCGAGGCCAACGACATCGTTGCAGCCTATCTGCGGCGCTTGCCCAACAGCGACTACATCGATGTCTTCACGCCCATGATGGGCGCGGACGGACGCCCGCGCGGCGACCTGTTCCTTCGCGACCAGCTGCATCTGAACGACGAGGGCTACCGGCTCTGGCAGGCGGTCATCGCCGGCCATCTGCCGGGCGTCGTTCAGGCGGACATCCGGCAGGCGAGGCCCCTCAACTGAGCGGACGGGCGACCTGCGCCGGGTCCTACAGCGGCAACTGAGTTGTCGAGAGCACCTGCTTGAGCACCACGAAGCTGCGAACCTGCCGGACCCCGGGCAGGTACAGGAGCTGCTCGGCGTGAAGCCGGTTGTAGCTCTCGTTGTCCTTGGTTCGCACGAGCATGAAGTAGTCGAACTCGCCCGTCACCACGTGGCATTCAAGACAGCCTGAGACTTTCTGAGCTGCCTTTTCGAAGGCCAGGAACGAGTCCGGCGTCGACCTGTCCAGCACCAGCCCGATCAGGACGAGCATGCCTGCGTCGAGGGCCCGCGGATCGAGCAGTGCCACGATGCCCTTGATCAAGCCCATCTTCTTCAGCCGATCCACCCGGCGCAGGCAGGCGGGTGGACTGAGGTTGACCTTGGCCGCCAAGGCCACATTGGATATGGATGCATCGCGCTGCAGGGCTTTCAGGATCGCGCGGTCCGTGCGGTCCAGATCGTCCTTGGCCGATGGGGCGGGTGCACTCGTGCGGGTCGGTCTTGTGGTCTTCATGCGTCCTCCGAAGAGCAAACATATATTGCGTCAGCTCTCATTTTGACGAAATTCAAGATCGATCGATTGCGCTCGGTCGATCTTCAAAGACAAAACAGCCGATGACTTTGCAATCCTGTTTCGACCGAGGATTTCTAGAATCGACCCTGTGCAAATCGCACGGAGCCCATCAACCATGAATCTGCAGAAATTCGCTCGATATCCGCTCACCTTCGGCCCCACGCCGATCCAGCCGCTCAAGCGGCTCAGCGCCCATCTCGGAGGCAAGGTGGAACTCTTCGCAAAGCGCGAGGACTGCAACAGCGGGCTTGCCTTCGGCGGCAACAAGACGCGCAAGCTCGAGTACATCGTCCCCGAGGCAATCGAAGGCGGGTACGACACCATGGTTTCCATCGGCGGCATCCAGTCGAACCAGACCCGGCAGGTCGCAGCCGTCGCGGCCCATCTCGGCCTGAAGTGCGTGCTGGTCCAGGAGAACTGGGTCAACTACTCCGATGCCGTGTACGACCGGGTCGGCAACATCGAGATGTCGCGCATCATGGGCGCGGATGTTCGCCTGGACACGGCCGGCTTCGACATCGGAATCCGCAAGAGCTGGGAGGATGCGATGGCTCAGGTGCGCGAATCCGGCGGCAAGCCGTTCCCCATTCCCGCCGGGTGCTCGGAGCATCCGAAGGGCGGCCTGGGCTTCGTCTCCTTCGCGGAGGAAGTGCGCCAGCAGGAAGCTGAGCTCGGCTTCAAGTTCGACTACATCGTGACCTGCTCGGTCACGGGCAGCACCCAGGCCGGCATGGTCGTCGGATTCGCCGCGGATGGCCGCTCCCAGCGCGTCGTCGGGATCGATGCATCGGCCAAGCCCCAGCAGACCTTCGAACAGATCCTGCGCATCGCCAGGTCGACGGCTGAACTCGTCGAACTCGGCCGACCCATCACGGCGGACGACGTGGTGCTGGACACCCGCTTCGGAGGACCCGAATATGGTCTGCCGAACGACGGCACGCTCGAAGCCATCCGTCTGTGCGCGCGGCTGGAGGGGGTGCTGACCGATCCGGTGTACGAGGGCAAGTCGATGCACGGGATGATCGAGAAAGTGCGCCTGGGTGAGTTTCCGGCCGGCTCGAAGGTGCTCTACGCTCACCTCGGGGGTGTGCCGGCCCTCAACGCATACAGCTTCATCTTCCGCAACGGTTGAGCCTGCAACCAGAGTCGGCGACAGCCGCCGCGCATCAAGTCGACTCGACCACCCCAACTCCGCGCTCGCGCGCCACACGGCCCCACCAGAGCGCCACCCGGGCCACCCCGTAGAGCCACGCGAACACCACGGCGAGCAGCAGCACGTCGCCCCACCAGGGCCGCGCGGTCTGGCTGTCGCCGTAGAAGGCCAGCACCAGCAGCACCGCCACCAGGTGCGCGCAGAACACCGGCAGCGAGGCCGAGCCCATGGCCTCCAGCGCGTGCGGGCGGGGCAGGCGCCGCATCAGCGCAGGCCCGAAGCGCACCGCGACGATGCCCAGCACCACCAGGTTGACGATGCGCAGCGGACCGAGCTGCCACTTGTCGAACAGCAGATTCATGGCCTCGTCGCCACCGAAGGGCGCCTGGCCGTTGATGCCATGGTGCCGCCACCAGAGCCCGTAAAGCGCGGCACCCACCGCGAGCGCCACCAGCCATCTCGGAAAGCGGAACGGCTCGGCATCGGGCGCGTGCCGGCTGGCGCCCATCCACAGCCCCGCGAACCAGAGAAACTGCCAGGCGAACGCATTGAACGCACCCATCTCGCGGAACGGCACCGGCAGATGCAGGTAGTGCACCGCCAGGCCATACAGCCATTCGCTGAAGCCGAACTGGGCCAGCCCCCACAAGACGGCGCTCGCGACCATCACGCCCGTCCAGCCGTGGCGCAGCGCGAAGGCGAGCACCCACGGGCTCATCAACATGAAGAAGATGTACATCGGCAGGATGTCGAGCAGCGCGGGCTCGTACACCAGCAGCAGCGAATAGCCGAAGCCCTCCAGGGGATGCGCGAGGTAGAAGGCCAGCAGGTTCTTCACGGCCGGCTGGTCGATGCGCAAGCCGACACGCGTGATGATCGTGAAGAGGAAGAGCAGCGTCGCGGCCTGCGCCAGGTAGACCTTGAGCGCGCGCCGCCAGAAGGCACTCCGCATCGCGTCCACGCCCTGGCGATCGCTGATGCGCGTATAGACCAGGCCGGCGACGAAGGCCGAAAGCAGCACGAAGCCCTCCGCCGCCGAGACGAAGCCGAAGGGCTGCCCCAGCGGATCGGTGAAGCGCGTGGGCAGGTGCGTGAAGGTCATCAGCACGAGCATGAGCCCGCGCAGTGCGTCGATTTCCCAGTAGCGCTTCATCGGGGCTCGGCACCCGGCATGGACGGCGGAGCCGTCGCAGGACAGGCGATCACGGCGGGTGCTTTCGGTGCTACGCCAGCTTGCGGATGGCGTCGATCACGACCTCGCTGTATTTCCTCCAGGTGTAGCTGGCCGCATGCTGCACGGCGGCCTCGCTCATGGCCGGGAGTTCCTGCCGGTTCTGGTTGAACCAGGCGAGCTTCTCGGCGATCTTCTCCGGCGAGCGGATCGGCACGAGGAAGCCGGTCTTGCCCTCGATCACCAGATCGTCGCCGCCGGTGTTGGGCGTGATCACGATCGGCAGGCCCTGGCTCATCGCCTCCTGCATCACCAGCGCGCGCCCTTCGTAGAGCGAGGGCAGGCAGAAGACGTCGCAGCTGCGCATCAGGGCCAGCACCTCGGCGTGGGGGCGCCCCTTCTCGTGCGTGAAGTCGGCGTACTGGCCGCGGTAGAAGGCGGGCTCGTTGAGCAGCGAGCCCATCACGACCAGCTCGATGTTCTCGCCCTTGAGCAGTTGCATGGCCTGGAACAGGTCGCCCAGCCCCTTGCGCTGCCCCATCGAGCCCACGAAGAGCACGCGCAGCGGCTTCGATGGATCGACCGTCTTGCGCGAAGCCGTGGCCGCCGGCAGCGGCGAGCCGAAGGGCGACAGCACGCGCGTCTTCTGTCCGGCCCAGGCCGGCAGCGAGTCGGCCACGAAGCGGCTGGGCACCACCACCAGGTCGGCCAGTTCCAGCTCGCGCGCCTTGCGTTCCAGCTTGGCCGGCGAATCGGCCATGCCGCCGCCCATCGCATCGACCCAGGCGGGCAGGCGCTCGACCTCCTCTTCCATCAGCTTGCGGCCCACCTCCCAATAGGAGATCGGCAGGTCGTACACGCATTTCATGCCCAGGGACTTGGCAGCCTGGAAGGTGTCGAGGGCGGAGTCCTCGTAGGTGTAGACCGCGCCGAGGCCGAAGCGCTCGTGCAGCCGGGGCAGCGCGCGGGCGCTGAAGCGGTCGAAGTCCTGCAGCACGCCGTCGATGGAGGCGAAGCCCTTTTCGTGCCGCAGCCAGTAGTTCCAGCCGGCACGGGAGCAGACGGCCCGCGCCAGCTCGCGCCAGGGGTGTTGCAGGATCTTCTCGCGGGGGATGTTGAAGCGGCGCCGCAGCAGGTCGCGGCTCAGGCCCTGGGGCACGAGCTTCAGGGCGACGTTGTCCGGCTCGACCGCCACCGTGGTCGCGAAACGCGCGAGCATGCCGGCGGCCTCCAGCCCGTCGAGCATCGCGCGCACGTTCTGGTTGCCTGCGGGATGGCTGAACAGCAGTTTCATATCGATCGATCATAGTGGACGCCTATGGCGTGCCGGAGTTGCGCTACGCTGCGCTCCCAAAGGAGAAGCCGTTGAAAACGAGAACAATGACGCAGACCTTCGCTGCCGTCGCGCTGAGCCTGGGCGCCCTCGGCGCGCATGCGCTGCAGATCGCCAGCCTCACGCCGCAGGGCGAAGTGGCTCGGATCCGCCAGGTGGTCGCCAAGTTCGACCAGGCGGCCGTCAATTTCGGCGATCCCAAGGCGCCCGCGCCGCTGGCCGTGAGCTGCAGCGACGCGCAGGCCGGCAAGGGCACCGGCCGCTGGACCGGCGAGAAGCAGTGGGTCTGGGACTTCGAGAACGACCTGCCGCCGGGCGTGCGCTGCACGGTCACGCGAGTCGCGGGCTTCAAGTCGCCCTCGGGCGCCGACCTCGCCGGGCCCGAGCGCTACCAGTTCTCCAGCGGCGGCCCTTTCGTGCGGGGCTGGCAGCCCAGCTACGGCAAGATCGACGAAGAGCAGCAGTTCATGCTCGAGCTCAACGGCCCGGCCACGCTGGAGAGCGTGCGCGCCAACATCTGGTGCCAGGCCGACGGCGTGGGCGAGCGCATCCCGGTCCGGCTGGTCGAAGGCGAGCAGCGCCAGGCCTTGCTCAAGGCCTTCGGCCGCGACAGGGAGGCCGAGAAGACGCCGCTGCGCTTCGTCACGCTGCAGTGCAACCGGCGGCTGAGCCCCGGCGGGCGCCTGCAGCTGGTCTACGGCAAGGGCGTGGCCACGCCCTCCGGCGTGGCCAATGCGGTCGAGCGGCGCCTGAGCTTCGAGGTGCGCGAGCCCTTCGCCGTCTCCTTCAGCTGCGAACGCGAGAACGCGCAGGCGGCCTGCCTGCCGCTCAAGCCGCTGGTGCTGCAGTTCAATTCGCCGGTGGCGCGCAAGCTGGCGGCGCAGATCACGCTGCAGGGCGGCGGCAAGACGATCAAGCCGAAGTTCGACGACGAGAACACTTCCAAGGACGACGACGCGGTGGTCGATTCGGCGAGCTTTCCGCCGCCCTTCGCCGAGCAGACGCCCTTCACGATCGCGCTGCCGGCCGGGTTCCAGGACGCGTCGGGCCGGGCGCTGGCATCCCCGGACAGCTTTCCGCTGAAGGTCGCGACCGGTGCCATGCCGCCGCTGGCCAAGTTCGCGGCCTCGCCATTCGGGGTGATCGAGCGCCTGGCCGAGCCGGGCGGCACGGCGCTGATGCCGGTCACGGTGCGGCGCGTCGAGCCGGCACTGCAGGTGCAGGCGCTGACGCCCGGCAAGGTCAGCGACATGAATCCGAAGACCGACGCGGACATCATTGCCTGGTTCCGCAAGGTGCGGCGCTACGACAGCAACTACACGATCCAGCGCAAGCAGGCGGCGCGCGACGTCAAGGAAGCGCTGCCCAAGGTGATCGACAAGGACGATCGCGAGAACGTCCAGACCCGCATGGTCTCGCTGCTCGGCGGCCAGCCTGGCGTGAAGACGCTCGACATGCCCAAGGCCGAAGCAGGCGACCCGAGGCCCTTCGAGGTGATCGGCATCCCGCTCACGCCCGGCTTCCATGTGCTGGAGATCGCATCGCAAAAGCTGGGCGACACGCTGCTCGACGAGCGCTACGGCGCCGGCCGCACGATGTACGTGCGCACCACGGCGCTGGCCACCAATCTGGCGGTCCATTTCAAGCTGGGGCGCGAGAACGCGCTGGCATGGGTCACCACGCTCGACAAGGGCAAGGTGGTTGCCAATGCGGCGGTGCGCGTCTCGGACTGCAACGGCAGGGAGATCGCTGCCGGCACCACCGACGCGCGCGGGCTGGTGCGGCTGGCCGGCATCCCGCCCACCCCGCCGAGCTGTTCCAGCGAGGAGGACTACAGCGGCGACGCCTACTTCGTGAGCGCGCGCGCCAAGGACGAGACCGGCGTGGAAGACCTCGCCTTCACCTGGAGCGACTGGCAGCGCGGCATCGAGCCGTGGCGCTTCAACGTGCCCACCAGCCTGGAGGACGAGCCCGACCGCGTGGCCCACACGGTGTTCGACCGCACACTGCTGCGCGCCGGCGAGACGGTCTCGATGAAGCACCTGATCCGCACCCAGACGAGCGAAGGCTTCGGCCTGCCGAAGACCCTGCCCGACACGCTGGTCGTGACGCATGTGGGCAGCGGCCAGCAGTACACCCAGCCGCTCGCATGGCGCAAGACCGCCACCGGCGGCCAGAGCGGCGAAAACGCCTTCGCGATCCCGCCGGCGGCCAAGCTGGGCCTCTACCAGGTCGAGCTGCGCAACGGCAAGGGCAGCAGCGCCGGCGACAGCGAGGACGGCGGCGAGCGCAGCTACGGCAGCGGGCAGTTCCGGGTCGAGGAGTTCCGCCTGCCGGTGCTCGAGGGCCGCATCGCGCGGGCGGAGAAGAAGCCGCTGGTGGCCGCGACCTCGCTGCCGACCGACGTGCAGGTCAACTACGTCGCCGGCGGCGGCGCCGTCAACCTGCCGGTGCGCGTGTCGGCGGCCGTGCGCGCCAAGAGCCTGTCTTTCGCCGACTTCGACAGCTTCAGCTTCGCCCCGCCGCGCAAGGAAGGCCTGGCGGCGAGCGATGCCGAGGAATCCGATTCGGCGTCGCAGGAGCTGCGCCTGGTGGCCGACAAGGTGCCGCTGACGCTCGACAAGGCAGGCGCCGGCAAGCTGACCATCGAGAAGATCCCGCTGGCCAAGGCGACGCCGCGCGAGCTGCTGCTCGAAGCCACCTACGCCGATCCCAACGGCGAGGTGCAGACGCTGCGCAGCGTGCAGACGCTGTGGCCGGCGGCCGTGATCGCCGGCATCAAGACCGAGGGCTGGGTCTCCACCGGCCAGAAATTGAAGTTCCAGGCGCTGGCGCTGGACCTCGCGGGCAAGCCGCAGGAGGGAGTGACGCTCAACGTGCGCGCCATCGCGCGCATCACCACCACCAGCCGCAAGCGCATGGTGGGCGGCTTCTACACCTACGACAACAAGACCGAGGTGAAGGAGATCGGCACCGTGTGCAGCGGCAAGAGCGATGCGCGCGGCCTGCTGCTGTGCGAGGCCGAGCTCAAGGAGTCCGGCCAGGTCGAGCTGATCGCGAGCGCCACCGACGCCGAAGGGCGCGACAGCCGCGCTGCGAGCTCGGTCTACGTTACCCGGCAGGGCGAGCTGTGGTTCGGCGGCGAGGACCACGACCGCATCGACGTGCTGCCCGAGAAGAAGAACTACCAGCCCGGCGAGACCGCCCGCTTCCAGGTGCGCAGCCCCTTCCGCTTCGCGACGGCGCTGGTGTCGGTGGAGCGCGAGGGCGTGATAGAGACGCAGGTTGTCAGGCTGGACGGCAAGGACCCCACGGTCACGCTGCAGGTCAAGCCTGAATGGGGGCCCAACGCCTACGTGAGCGTGCTCGCGCTGCGCGGGCGCCTGCGCGAGGTGCCGTGGTACAGCTTCTTCACCTGGGGCTTCAAGGCGCCGCGCGAATGGTGGACCGCCTTCTGGTACGAGGGCAAGGAATACGTGGCGCCCACCGCGCTGGTCGATCTGAGCAAGCCGGCCTTCCGGCTCGGGCTGGCGGAGATCCGCGTCGGTGCGCAGGCCCACCAGCTCGACGTGAAGGTGGCGAGCGACAAGCCCAGCTACCCGGTGCGCGGCAAGGCGCTGGTCACGATCTCGGCCCGGCTGCCCGACGGCAAGCCCGCCGCGGGCGCCGAGGTGGCACTGGCCGCGGTCGACCAGGCCCTGCTGGAGCTGATGCCCAACGACAGCTGGAAGCTGCTCGAGGCGATGCTGCAGCGGCGCAGCTGGGGCGTCTCCACCTCCACCGCGCAGATGGAGATCGTGGGCCGGCGGCACTATGGCCGCAAGGCGGTGCCGGCCGGCGGCGGCGGCGGCAAGGGCCAGACGCGCGAGCTGCTCGACACCCTGCTCCTGTGGAACCCGGCCGTGGTGCTCGACGCCAACGGCCAAGCCCAGGTGACGGTGCCGCTCAACGACGCGCTGACCACCTTCAGGATCGTCGCGGTGGCGGATGCGGGCACCGGCCTGTTCGGGACCGGCCAGGCCACGATCCAGGCCACGCAGGACCTGCAGATCATCAGCGGCCTGCCGCCGCTGGTGCGCGAGGACGACCAGTTCCGCGCCCAGATCACCCTGCGCAACACCACGCAGAAGGCGATGAAGGTGGAGGCGGCGCCGCGCGCCACCCTGCTGAAGCTCGAGCCGCAGACCGTCGACATCCCGGCCGGCGAGGCCCGCGAGCTGGCCTGGAGCGTGACCGCGCCCGCCCAGCTGGCGCAGACGCGCGCCGAGGCGCTCCTGTGGGAGATCGAGGCCAAGGACCAGATCGGCGGCGCGCGCGACGCGCTCAAGGTGCGCCAGCGCATCGTGCCCGCGGTGCCGCTCACGGTGCAGCAAGCGACGCTGGTGCAGCTCGACGGTCCTTTCACCCTCGACGTCGCGCCGCCGGCCGACGCGCTGCCTGGCCGCGGAGGGCTCAAGCTGTCGCTGCAGCCGCGGCTGGCCGAGGGGCTGACGGGCGTGCGCGACTGGTTCGCCGCCTATCCGTACGCCTGCCTGGAGCAGAAGACCAGCAGGTCCATCGGCCTGCGCGACGGCAAGGCGTGGCAGGCCGTGGTCGCGCAGCTGCCCGGCTACCTGGACGGCGACGGACTGGCCCACTACTTTCCGCCGCGCGACGGCGAGGCCAACCGCGGCAGCGACATCCTGACGGCCTACCTGCTCGCCGCGGCCCACGAGGCGTCCGCGCTCGACCCGGCCTTCGCGCTGCCCGATGCGGCGCGCGCGCCCATGGAACAGGGCCTGATCGCGTTCGTGGAAGGCCGCATCCAGCGCGAGTTCTGGAGCCCGCGCAAGGACCTGGACGTGCGCAAGCTCGCGGCCCTGGAAGCGCTCTCGCGCTACGGCAAGGTGCAGGGGCGCATGACGGGCAGCATCGCGATCGCGCCCAACCAGTGGCCGACCAGCGCGGTGGTCGACTGGCTCAACGTCCTCAAGCGCGTGCCCGACGTGCCGCAGCGCCAGCAGCGCCTGGAGGAGGCGAACAACGTGCTGAAGGCCCGCCTCAGCTACCAGGGGACCAAGCTGATCTTCAGCACCGAGCGCGACGATTACTGGTGGTGGCTGATGGCCAACGGCGACGTCAACACCGCGCGCCTGCTGCTGACGGTGCTGGACGATCCGGCCTGGAAGGACGACATCGGGCGGCTGGCCAGCGGCTTCATCGGGCGCCAGCAGAAAGGCGCCTGGCACACGACCACGGCCAATCTGTGGGGTGGCCTGGCGCTCGAGAAGTTCTCCAGGCAGTTCGAGAACACGCCTGTGAACGGCATTACCGCCGCCCACCTCGGCAATGCCAAGGCGCAGGTGGACTGGAGCAAGGTCGAGCGCGTCAAGACCAGCGACCCGGCCGGCGCGCCGAACCAGACGACCGCCTTCGGCGCTCCCGCCGCACCGGGCAACCTGCGCAACAACGGCATGTTCCTCCCCTGGCCGGCCGGCAGCCCGGCCGCGCGCGACACCCTGCTGGTCACCCAGAGCGGCAGCGGCAAGCCGTGGCTCACGCTGCAGTCCGTGGCGGCGGTCCAGCTCAAGGCGCCTTTCGCCGCCGGCTATGCGATCAGGAAGACCGTGACGCCGGTGGAGCAGGCGGTCAAGGGCATCTACACGCGCGGCGACGTGCTGCGGGTGAGCCTGGAAGTCAACGCCAGCGCGGACATGACCTGGGTCGCGATCACCGACCCGGTCCCCGGCGGCGCCACCATCCTCGGCAGCGGCCTGGGCCGCGATTCCCAGATCGCGACCCAGGGCGAGAAGCGGTCCGGCCCCGGCTCGCCGGCCTTCGAGGAGCGCAGCTTCGAGGCCTTCCGCAGCTACTACGAATACCTGCCCAAGGGCGTGGTGAAGATGGAGTACACGGTGCGGCTGAACAACGTCGGCGATTTCGCGCTGCCGCCCAGCCGTGTCGAGGCTCTCTATGCGCCGGAAATGTTCGGCGAATTGCCCAACGAGCGCCTGAAGGTCGAGGCTGCCAGATAGTTCATGCGGGGCGGCCGGAGGGCAGGACTACCCAGGGAGAACGGGCGCTGTTTAGGCCTAAACTGGCGCCTCGTTCAAACGCTGGTTCGCCTCGCCTTTCCGGCGGCAAACGCAAAATGGTGCGCGCTTCGGTCCGAATGGAGCGGTTTACAGCCCCGGGGCGATCAGCGATGATCGTGAGGCTTTTTCACGTCTTGTTACATTCCCTGAATGGCCGCTGCTGACCCTCTCGCCAAAGAAAGCGCATCGATCGCCCTGCCCGGGCTCGCGCGCGCCTTGATCTCCGCCGGCAAGCTGCCTGCGAAGACCGCGGAGGACATCTATCAGAAGTCGCTCAGCGGGCGCAGCAGCTTCATCGCCGAGCTGACCGGCACCGGCGCCGTCTCCGCGGCGGATCTCGCCCACACCCTGTCGAGCGCCTTCGGCGCCCCGCTGCTCGACCTGGACGCCATCGATCCCCAGCGCCTGCCCAAGGATCTCCTGGACTCCAAGCTGTGCCAGGCTTACCGGGTGGTCGTGCTGAGCAAGCGCAACAATCGTCTCATCGTCGCAACAGCCGACCCCTCGGATCAGCAGGCAGCGGAAAAAATAAAGTTCGCGTCGCAGATGGGCGTGGACTGGGTCGTCGCCGAATACGACAAGCTCTCTCGCATGATCGAGGCAGCGGCGGTGAGCGCCGCCGAAACCATCGACAGCATCGTCGGCGCCGAGTTCGAGTTCGACGACTCCTCGATCGCCGAGAGCGCCGAGGCGAACGAAGCGGCGATCGCCGAAGTCGAGGACGCGCCGGTCGTCCGCTTCCTGCACAAGATGCTGCTCGACGCGTTCAGCATGCGGGCGTCGGACATCCACTTCGAGCCCTACGAGCACCAGTACCGCGTGCGCTTCCGGATCGACGGCGAGCTGCGCGAGATCGCCACGCCGCCCACCGTCATCAAGGACAAGCTGGCCTCGCGCATCAAGGTGATCTCGCGGCTGGACATCTCCGAGAAGCGCGTGCCGCAGGACGGCCGCATGAAGCTCAAGATCGGCCCGGACCGGGTGATCGACTTCCGCGTCAGCACCCTGCCCACGTTGTTCGGCGAGAAGATCGTGGTGCGTATCCTCGACCCGAGCAGCGCGCGCCTGGGCATCGACGCCCTGGGCTACGACGCCGACGAGAAAGAACGGCTGATGCAGGCCATCGGCCGCCCCTACGGCATGGTGCTGGTCACCGGGCCGACGGGCTCGGGCAAGACGGTGTCGCTGTACACCTGCCTGAACCTTCTGAACAAGCCGGGCGTCAACATCGCCACGGCGGAAGACCCGTCCGAAATCAACCTGCCGGGCGTCAACCAGGTCAACGTCAACGACAAGGCGGGCCTGACCTTCGCAACCGCGCTGCGCGCCTTCCTGCGCCAGGACCCGGACATCATCATGGTCGGCGAAATCCGCGACCTCGAAACCGCCGACATCGCGATCAAGGCCGCGCAGACCGGCCACCTGGTGCTGTCGACCCTCCACACCAACGATGCCCCGACCACGCTGACGCGGATGCGCAACATGGGCATCGCGCCCTTCAACATCGCCTCCAGCGTGATCCTGATCACCGCGCAGCGGCTCGCACGCCGGCTGTGCACCGTGTGCAAGGCGCCGGCCGAGGTGCCCAGGGAGGCTCTGCTCGACGCCGGCTTTCGGGACCACGAGATCGACGGCACCTGGAAGTCCTACAAGCCGGTCGGCTGCTCCGTCTGCAACGGCGGCTACAAGGGCCGCGTGGGCATCTACCAGGTGATGCCGATCTCCGAGGAGATCCAGAAGATCATCCTGCGCGACGGAAGCGCGCTCGAGATTGCCCGCCAGTCCGAGGCCGAGGGCGTGCGCTCGCTGCGCCGTTCCGGCCTGCGGAAGGTCATGCAGGGCCTGACTTCGCTCGAAGAAGTGCTCGCCGTCACCAACGAATAGAGAAGCGGACATCGAATGGCAACAGCAGCAGCATCCCGGACGGCGCTCAAGGAATACGTCTTCGAGTGGGAAGGCAAGGACCGCAACGGCAAGGTGGTGCGCGGCGAGATCCGCGCCGCGGGCGAGAACCAGGTCCAGGCCGCGCTGCGCCGCCAGGGCGTGCTGGCCTCGAAGATCAAGAAGCGGCGCATGCGCTCCGGCAAGGCCATCAAGCCCAAGGACATCGCCATCTTCACGCGCCAGCTGGCGACCATGATGAAGGCCGGCGTCCCGCTGCTGCAGGCCTTCGACATCGTGGGCCGCGGCAATGCCAACCCGAGCGTGGCCAAGCTGCTCAACGACGTCCGCAGCGATGTCGAGACCGGCACCTCGCTGTCCGCCGCCTTCCGCAAGTTCCCGAAGTACTTCGACAACCTCTACTGCAACCTGGTCGAGGCCGGCGAGGCGGCCGGTATCCTGGAAGAACTGCTCGACCGCCTGGCCACCTACATGGAGAAGACGGAGGCCATCAAGTCGAAGATCAAGTCGGCGCTGATGTATCCCACCTCGGTGGTCGTGGTGGCCTTCGTGGTGGTGGCGATCATCATGATCTTCGTGATCCCGGCCTTCAAGCAGGTGTTCAGCTCCTTCGGTGCCGACCTGCCGGCGCCGACGCTCATCGTGATGGGGATCAGCGAGTTCTTCGTCGCCTACTGGTGGCTGATCTTCGGCGTGATCGGCGGCGGGCTGTACTTCTTCTTCCAGGCCTGGAAGCGCAACGAGCGCGTGCAGCGCTTCATGGACCGCCTGCTGCTGCGCGTGCCGATCTTCGGCGCGCTGATCGAGAAATCCTGCGTGGCCCGCTGGACCCGCACCCTGGCCACCATGTTCGCGGCAGGCGTGCCGCTCGTGGAGGCCCTCGATTCGGTGGGCGGCGCCTCGGGCAACACGGTGTACGGCGACGCCACGGTCAAGATCCAGCAGGAAGTGTCGACCGGCACCAGCCTGACGATGGCCATGACCAACGCCAACCTGTTCCCCTCGATGGTGCTGCAGATGACCGCCATCGGCGAGGAGTCCGGCTCCATCGACCACATGCTGGGCAAGGCTGCCGACTTCTACGAGTCGGAGGTCGACGACATGGTCGCCGGCCTGTCGAGCCTGATGGAGCCGATCATCATCGTGTTCCTCGGGGTGATCATCGGCGGCATCGTGGTGTCGATGTACCTGCCCATCTTCAAGCTCGGCCAGGTCGTCTGATGCTGGTGTCGCAGGGGGCCGACGCCGCGCTGGCCGGCGTGCTGGGGCTGCTCGTCGGCAGCTTCCTCAACGTGGTGATCTACCGCACGCCGATCATGATGTACCGGCAGTGGCTGGCCGAGGCGGTAGGCAACCTGATGAAGGTCGACGGCGTGCCCTCGTTGTGGAGCCTGGTGTTCGGGCCGAAGTCGAACACGCCCCCCCGGCTCGAAGCAGCCGCCGGCGAAGCGGCCGAGGCGCTGGACGCCCTGCCCCCCTTCACCCTGGCCCGCCCGGCCTCGCGTTGCGGGCATTGCGGCCACGCGATCCGCTGGTATGAAAACGTGCCGGTGCTCAGCTACCTCTTGCTGCGCGGCCGCTGCAGCGCCTGCAAGGCGCCGATCAGCATCCGCTACCCGCTGGTGGAACTGGTCACCGCGGGCCTGTTCGCGCTATGCGCCTGGCGCTACGGGCTGTCCCCGGCCGCCGCGCTGTGGGCCGCCTTCGCGGCGCTGTTGGTCTGCCAGTTCCTGATCGACCTGGACACGCAATACCTCCCGGACTCGCTCAACTATGCCCTGCTGTGGCTGGGCCTGATCGGCGCGGCAGCAGGCCTGACCGGCGTGCCGCTCGCCTCCGCGGTCTGGGGTGCCGTGTTCGGCTACCTGAGCCTCTGGCTGGTCTATCACGCCTACCGACTCGCCACCGGCAAGGAAGGCATGGGCTACGGCGACTTCAAGCTGCTGGCGGCGCTGGGCGCCTGGCTGGGCGCCGACTATCTCATCGCGATCGTGCTGGTCTCGTCCCTGGTGGGCGCCATCCTCGGCACCCTCCTGCTGCTGATCGGCAAGCTGGCCCACAAGGATGTCCCGATCTCCTTCGGCCCCTTCCTGGCCGGCGCCGGGCTCGTGTGCCTCGTCGCCGGGCCCGATACTGTGCGGCAATGGATTCCCTTCGCCTTTCCCCTGGGCGCCCTGACGTCCTGAGCCTGCGCATCGGCCTGACCGGCGGCATCGGCAGCGGCAAGAGCACGGTCGCGTCCATCCTGGTCGCCGACGGTGCGACGCTGATCGACACCGACGCCATCGCGCGCGCCATCACCCAGCCGCACGGCGCCGCGATGCCGGCGATCGAGGCCGCTTTCGGGCCCTCGATCGTCGCCGCAGACGGCAGCATGAACCGTGCGCGCATGCGGGAGCTGGTGTTTGCGGACCCGGCGGCCAAACAGCGGCTCGAGGCCATTCTTCACCCGGTGATCGGCGCCGAGTGCGAAGCCCGGGCCGCCGCCGCGGGCCCGGGGCTGATCGTCTTCGACGTGCCCCTGCTGGTCGAGTCGAGGCGCTGGCGCGCCCTGGTCGACCGCGTGCTGGTGGTCGACGCCACCGAAGAAACCCAGTTGCAGCGCGTGGTCGCGCGCTCGGGCTGGACCCCCGAGGCCGTGCGGGCCGTGATCGCGCAGCAGGCCCCGCGCAGTTTGCGGCGGGCCGCCGCAGACGCGGTGATCTTCAACGAGGCGCTGTCGCTCGACGAACTTGCGCTGGAAGTCCGCGCTCTGTCCTGGCACCCCGCTGCCCGGCGATAATCCGGGGTTTGCTGCACCAGCGGCAGCTCCCCCATCGAACAGAAGAAGACGGCGCACGAGGCCAGCGCGTCCGCCCCATCCGAGATGCTTTTCAATTCGCACGCGTTTCTCTTCGTCTATTTCCCGATCGTCCTGCTCGGCTTCTTCCTGATCGGTAAACGCAATGCGCGGGCTGCCGCCGGCTTCCTGGCCCTCGCCTCGCTGTTCTTCTACGGCTGGTGGAGCGTCAAGGCGATGCCGCTGCTGATCGCCTCGATCTGCATCAACTACTGGTTCGGGCTGCGGCTCACGCCCGGACCGGGGCGCGATGACGCGCAGCGCAAGCGCCTGCTGATCATCGCCCTGGTGATCAACCTCGGCGTGCTGGCGGTCTTCAAGTATGCGAACTTCTTCGTCTCGAACGTCAACGAGGGGCTCGCGGCCGCGGGCTTCTCGCCCATCCCGATGCTGCACATCGCGCTGCCGATCGGGATCTCGTTCTACACCTTCACGCAGATCGCCTTCCTGGTCGACTGCTGGCAGGGCAAGGTGCACGAGCGCAGCTTCATCCACTACGCGCTGTTCGTCACCTACTTCCCGCACCTGATCGCGGGCCCGGTGCTGCACCACGCGCAGATGATGCCGCAGTTCGCCAATCCCGAGACCTACAAGGCCGACCCGCACAAGATCGCCGTGGGTCTGGCGATCTTCAGCTTCGGCCTGGCCAAGAAGCTGCTCATCGCCGACCCGATGGGCCAGTACTCCGACCTGATGTTCAACGGGGCGCACAACGGCATGGCCCCCACGCTTTACACGGCGTGGTTCGGCGTGCTTGCCTACACGCTGCAGATCTACTTCGACTTCTCGGGCTACTCGGACATGGCGGTCGGCCTCTCGAGGTGCCTGGGCGTGCAGTTGCCGCTCAACTTCCGCTCGCCCTACAAGTCGACCAACATCATCGAGTTCTGGCGCCGCTGGCACATCTCGCTGTCGACCTTCCTGCGCGACTACCTCTACGTGCCGCTGGGCGGCAATCGCAAGGGGCCGGCCCGGCGCTACCTGAACCTGTTCCTCACCATGCTGCTGGGCGGGCTCTGGCATGGCGCCGCCTGGACCTTCGTGATCTGGGGCGCGCTGCACGGCGCCTACCTGATCGTCAACCATCTCTGGAACGCCAAGGTGCGGCGCAACATTCCGGCGGGGCCCGTCGCCCGCGTGTTCGGCTGGCTGCTCACCTTCCTGTGCGTGATGATCGCGTGGGTGGTCTTCCGCGCCGACGGCATGCACACGGCAATCGCGGTCTACAAGGGCATGCTGGGCCTGCACGGCGCGCCGCCCACCGCCTTCAGCGAGATGGGTCTGGTGCCCTACCGCAAGTCCGAGTTCTTCAGGACCCTGCTGATCGGCCTGCTCATCTGCGTGGCCTTCCCGCCCACCATCTCGCTCGAGCGCTGGGTGCCCCATCCGCAGGTGGTGGCGGGCAACCGCGTGCTGGCCCTGGGCTCGACCGTGATGATCGCCGCCGTCAGCTTCCTGATGTTCGCCTGGGCGGTGTCGAAGCTGGGCGGCTACAGCCCCTTCCTGTACTTCCAATTCTGAAAAAAAGCGACATGACGCTCGCAAAAGTCTGGCTCCGCATCTTCGTCACCGGCTATGTGATCGTGTTCGCGATGTGGCTCGTCTCGCTGACCCTGCTCCCGCCCTATGGCGACCTGACGCGCATCGGTCACCTGCCCGAAGAAGATTTCGGCTGGACCAAGCCGGCGCCGACGGTCGATCCGGCCTACCTGAAGGCGGCGCCGGTGGCCGAGGCCGACATCCTGGTCATCGGCGACAGCTTCTCGATGACCCTCTACTGGCAGGCTTCGCTGGTGAAGGCAGGCTACCGCGTCGCGACCACCTACTGGGGCCAGTACGGCACGGTGATGTGCAAGGATTTCGACCAGTGGATCCAGCGCGCCGGCTTCAAGGGCAAGCTGATCATCTTCGAAAGCGTGGAGCGCCTGCTCGACGAGCGCACGGTGGACGGCCAGACCTGCGACAAGGTCGTCAAGCCCTTCGAGTCGAAGCTCGAGCCCTTCGTCAAGCCGGCCGAGCTTCCTGGCCCCGATGCCCTGCCCAACTGGACCGCGCGCTTCGATACCGGCCCCGAGGCCTACTACAACGCGTGGCGCGCGAAGAGGTCGAACGTCGATCTCCTGTTCAACAAGAACACCTGGGTCCGGTCCTTGCCGGGAGGCTGCCAGTACTTCTCCCATCGCGAATGCAACAAGCTGCCGGTCTTCGTCGATGACGAAGGCAACGGCCCGCTGACCACCGGCACCCTGGAGCGCATCAAGACCTTTGCCGCCCGGCACCCGGCCATCCCGCAGCTGTGGATGGTGATCCCCAACAAGAACACGGTCTACCTCAGGCCCGAGTTCTCGAAAGACTTCGTCAACGGCTTTGTCGAGGCCAAGCTCGGGCCGGACCTCTACGCCTTCTCTCGCGAGAAGAGCGCGCAGATCCAGGACTTCTATTTCTCGAACGACACGCACCTGTCCATGCATGGGCAGATCGCGCTGGGCGAGCACATGCTGGCCGTCGTACGTGAAGTGCTGCCTGTCCCACAGGCGAAGGCACCGTGAGAGGCTTATCATCCCGCGACGGGCACCCCACACAGACGTGATCCTCTACGAATACCCCTTCAACGAGCGCATCCGGACCTACCTGCGGCTCGAGCACCTGTTTCGCCGCCTCGGCGAGCTGGTACCTGCCGACTCGCCGTTGTCCCACCACTACGCGCTGGTCACGATCTTCGAGATCATGGATGTGGCCGCGCGCGCCGACCTCAAGGCCGACGTGATGCGGGATCTGGACAAGCACAAGAACGTCTTCAACGGCTACCGCGGCAATCCCGCGATCTCCGAAGCGGTGCTGGACCAGATCGTCGCCAAGCTCGAGAGCAATTTCGCGACGCTCAACTCCATTCCCGGCAAGGCTGGCCAGGCGCTGACCGAGAACGAGTGGCTGATGAGCATCCGCAGCCGCGCCAGCATTCCCGGCGGCACCTGCGAGTTCGATCTGCCCGCCTATTACGCCTGGCAGCACCGGCAGCCGCATGAGCGCCGCGCCGACCTGGAACGGTGGTCTTCGACGCTCGCCCCGCTGGCCGAATCGATCTACCTGCTGCTGAAGCTGCTGCGCGATGCCGACGTGCCCTACAAGGTGATCGCCACCGGCGGGCAGTTCCAGCAGACGCTGCCACAGGGCCGGAGCTTCCAGCTGCTGCGGCTGCGCATCGACCCGCGGCTGGGCCTCATCCCGGAGATCAGCGGCAATCGACTGATGGTGTCGGTGCGGCTGATGCGGCACGAGGCCGACGACCGCCTGCACCAGAGCACGGAAGACACCCCTTTCGAGCTCACGCTCTGCGCTTGAGGCCGCCATGACGACGAGCAAGAAGACGGCCGCTGGCGAGCGCATCGTGCGCTGTCCGGCCTGCGGCAACGACAGCGTCTACGGGCCCAGCAACCCCTACCGCCCCTTCTGCAGCGCCCGCTGCAAGGGCATCGACCTCGGCGCCTGGGCCACCGAGGAGTTCCGCATGCCGGCGGAGGCCCCGCCCGACGACGAGGCCTTCGGCGACCCCAAGCTTCAGTAGGCCGGGCCGGGCAGTCCCCGTTCCTGCGCCAGCCAGTCCAGCACCGGCAACGCGCCCGGCAGCACCGGCGTCACCGACAGCGGCAGCTGCTGCCAGCGCATGGCCTGGCCTTCGCGCATCTCGAACTTCCCCTGCCACGCGCGCACCTTGCACCAGTGCAGGCGCACCAGCGCGTGCGGGTAGTCGTGCTCGGTGGTCTTCCAGACCTCGGCGGCATCGATGGTGATGCCCAGCTCCTCGTGCAGTTCGCGCCGCAGCGCCTGCTCGATGGACTCGCCGCTCTCGATCTTGCCGCCCGGGAATTCCCAGTAGCCGGCGTAGGGCTTGCCCTCCGGGCGGGTCGACAGCAGCAGCGCGTCGTCTTCCTCGCGGATCAGGATGCCGACGGCCACCTCGGTGTGCTTGCGTTCGTCCGCCATTGCCGCGCTCAGTGCCGCCCGGCGTAGTCGCGCGCGAACTGGTAGGCCACGCGGCCACTGCGGGAGCCGCGCTCCAGCGCCCACACCAGGGCCTCGGCACGAGCGCCTTCGATGGTCTTCGCATCGGCGCCGAAAGAGGACAGCCACTGCGCGACGATCGCGAGGTACTCGTTCTGGCTGAAAGGGTAGAAGCTCACCCACAGCCCGAAGCGCTCCGACAGCGAAATCTTCTCCTCGATCACCTCGCCCGGGTGCACCTCGCCATCCTCGGTGTGGGTGTAGCTGAGGTTGTCCTTCATGTACTCCGGCAGCAGGTGGCGCCGGTTGCTGGTCGCGTAGATCAGCACGTTGGGCGTGGCCGCGGCCACCGAGCCGTCGAGGATGGACTTGAGCGCCTTGTAGCCCGGCTCGCCCTCGTCGAAGCTCAGGTCGTCGCTGAAGACGATGAACTTCTCGGGTCGCTGCGACACCACCTCGACGATGTCGGGCAGGTCGGTCAACTCTGCCTTGTCGACCTCGATCAGGCGCAAGCCCTGGGGCGCATAGGCGTGAAGGCAGGCGCGGATCAGCGAGGACTTGCCGGTGCCGCGGGCGCCGGTCAGCAGCACGTTGTTGGCCGGCTTGCCCTCGACGAACTGGCGCGTGTTGCGTTCGATCTTTTCTTTCTGGACGTCGATTTCCTTCAGCGCTTCGAGCGGCATGGGCGCCAGGTGGCGCACCGGCTCCAGCGTGCCATGGCCCGAGCTGCGGCGGCGGTAGCGCCAGGCGATCGAGGCGTTCCAGTCGGCGGGCGCGGCGAGCGGCTGGGGAAGGATGGATTCGATGCGGCCGATCAACTGCTCGGCGCGTTCGATCAGGCGTTCGAACTTCTCATTCATGACCTGTAGTCGGCGTTGATCGACACGTAGTCGTGGCTGAGGTCGCAGGTCCACACCGTGTCGGCGGCTTCGCCGCGGCCCAGCGCGATGCGCACGGTGATCTCGCTCTGCTTCATCACGCGCTGGCCGTCTTCCTCGCGATAGCCCGGATTGCGCCCGCCCTTGACGGCCACGTGCACGTCGTCGAGGTAGAGATCGATGCCGGTCTGGTCCAGGTCGGCGATGCCCGCGTAGCCGACCGCCGCCAGGATGCGCCCGAGGTTGGGGTCGCTGGCATAGAAAGCGGTCTTGACCAGCGGCGAATGCGCGACCGCGTAAGCCACCTGCCGGCATTCGGCGGCGTCGCGGCCGCCCTCCACGCGCACGGTGATGAACTTGGTCGCACCCTCGCCGTCGCGCACGATGGCCTGGGCCAGCTGGCGGGCGACCGCCTGCATGGCTTCGACCAGCGTGCGCCCGTCGGCCGAATCGAGCGAATCGATGGCGGCATGCGCAGCCTTCTGTGTGGCGATCACCACGAAGGAGTCGTTGGTGGAGGTGTCGCCGTCGATGGTCACGCGGTTGAATGAAGCGTCGGCCAGCACCTTGGCCAGCGGCTGAATCAGCGCCGGTGCGATCTTTGCGTCGGTCGCCATGAATCCCAGCATGGTCGCCATGTTGGGCCGGATCATCCCGGCGCCCTTGCTGATGCCGGTGACGGTGACGGTCGCGCCGCCGATCTGCACCTGCCGGCTGAAGGCCTTGGGCACGGTGTCGGTGGTCATGATGCCTTCGGCGGCCCGCGCCCAGTGGCCGGGCTGCGCATCGGCCAGCGCAGCCGGCAGGCCGGCCTCGATGCGGTCGATAGGCAGCGGCTCCATGATCACCCCCGTCGAGAAGGGCAGGATCTGCTCGGGCGCGACCTCGAGCTTGCGGGCCAGCGCGATGCAGGTGGCGCGGGTGCGCGCCAGCCCGTCTTCGCCGGTGCCGGCATTCGCGTTGCCGGTGTTGATCAGCATCGCGCGGATGCCGAAGTCCTTCTGCAGATGCTCGCGGCAGACCTGGACCGGCGCGGCGCAGAAGCGGTTTTGCGTGAACACGCCGCCGACCGCGGCGCCTTCGTCGATCAGCACGACCGTCAGGTCCTTGCGGTTGGCCTTGCGCACGCCCGCTTCGGCCACGCCGATGCGGATGCCGGGCACCGCGTGCAGCGCGGCCGGATCGGGAGCGGAGAGATTCACGGGCATGGGATGTCCCTCGAGGATGCGGCTCAGCTGAGCTTGCCGTGGCAGTGCTTGAATTTCTTGCCGCTGCCGCAGGGGCACGGATCGTTGCGGCCCACGCGCGCGAAGGCGGCTGCGCCGGCCGGCAGGCTGCCGGTGGCGATCGCTGCCAGGCGGCGCTGGCTTTCCTCGTCGACGCGGACCTCCACCTCGCCGGTCTCCGTCGGCGCGCTGTAGGTGATGTTGGCCAGGTTCTCGCCACGGCTTTCCATCGCCTCGGCGGCCTGCTCCAATTGCTCGCTGGACTGCACGCGAACCGTCATCAGCTGGCGGGTGACTTCGTTCTTGACCGAATCCAGCAGCTGGCCGAAGAGCTCGAAGGCCTCCCGCTTGTATTCCTGCTTGGGCTGCTTCTGCGCGTAGCCGCGCAGGTGGATACCCTGGCGCAGGTAGTCCAGCGACGCCAGGTGCTCGCGCCAGTGGGTGTCGATGCTCTGTAGCAGCACCATGCGCTCGAACTGCGTGAAGTTCTCCTGCCCGATCAGGGCCACCTTGGCGTCGAAGGCCTCGTTGGCCGCGGCGATCACCCGCTCGACGATGTCCTCGTCGCTCATCGCGGTGGCGGCTTCCACTTCCTTCTGCAGCGGGATGTCGATGCCCCAGTCGCTCGCGAGCGTCTTCTCGAGGCCCTCCAGGTCCCACTGCTCCTCGACCGATTCGGCCGGCACGTACTGACGGACCAGGTCGGTGAAGCAGCCTTCGCGCAGGGCCGCGATCTGCGCCGTGAGATCGGCGGCATCGAGGATGTCGTTGCGCTGCTGGTAGATCACCTTGCGCTGGTCGTTCGAGACGTCGTCGTACTCGAGCAGCTGCTTGCGGATGTCGAAGTTGCGCGCCTCCACCTTGCGCTGCGCGCTCTCGATGCTGCGGGTGACGATGCCGGCCTCGATCGCCTCGCCGTCCGGCATCTTGAGGCGATCCATGATGGCCTTGACGCGGTCGCCCGCGAAGATGCGCATCAGCGGGTCGTCCAGGCTCAGGTAGAAGCGCGAGGAGCCGGGGTCGCCCTGGCGGCCCGAGCGGCCACGCAGCTGGTTGTCGATGCGCCGCGATTCATGGCGCTCGGTGGCGATGATGCGCAGGCCGCCGACCGATTTGATGAACTCGTGGTCCCTCTCCCAATCGGCGCGCATGCGCGCGATCTCGGACGCCTTGGTGGCCGGGTCCATCACCTCGTCGATCTCGACCGCCTCGATTGCTTTTTCGACGTTGCCGCCGAGCACGATGTCGGTGCCGCGACCGGCCATGTTGGTCGCGATGGTGATCATCTTGGTCCGGCCCGCCTGCGCCACGATCTCGGCCTCGCGCGCATGCTGCTTGGCGTTGAGGACCTGGTGGGGCAGGCCGGCCTTGTTGAGCAGGTCGTCGATGATCTCGGAGTTCTCGATGGACGAGGTGCCCACCAGCACCGGCTGGCCGCGCTCGTAGCACTCGCGGATGTCCTGGATCGCAGCCTCGTATTTCTCGCGCGTAGTCTTGTAGACGCGGTCGAGCTGGTCCTCGCGCTTGCTCGGGCGGTTGGGCGGGATGATCACGGTCTCCAGGCCGTAGATCTCCTGGAACTCGTAGGCCTCGGTGTCGGCGGTGCCGGTCATGCCCGCCAGCTTGGCGTAGAGGCGGAAGTAGTTCTGGAAGGTGATCGAGGCGAGGGTCTGGTTCTCGGCCTGGATCTCCACGCCTTCCTTGGCTTCCACGGCCTGGTGCAGGCCGTCGCTCCAGCGCCGGCCGGTCATCAGGCGGCCGGTGAACTCGTCGACGATCACCACCTCGCCCTGCTGCACCACGTAGTGCTGGTCGCGGTGGTAGAGATGCCGCGCGCGCAGCGCCGCATTGAGGTGGTGCATCAGCGTGATGTTGGCCGGGTCGTAGAGCGAAGCGCCCTCGGGCAGCAGCTTGAACTCGGAGAGGACCCGCTCGGCCTTCTCATGGCCGTCCTCGGTCAGGAACACCTGGTGCGTCTTCTCGTCGACCGTGAAGTCGCCCGACTTGGTCACGCCCTCGCCGGTGCGCGGATCGGCTTCGCCTTCCTGGCGGGTGAGCAGCGGCACGACCTTGTTGATCGCCAGATAGAGGTCGGTGTGGTCCTCGGCCTGGCCGCTGATGATCAGCGGGGTGCGCGCCTCGTCGATCAGGATCGAGTCCACCTCGTCGACGATGGCGTAGTTCAGCCCGCGCTGCACGCGGTCCCGCGTCTCGTACACCATGTTGTCGCGCAGGTAGTCGAAGCCGTACTCGTTGTTGGTGCCGTACGTGATGTCGCTGCCGTAGGCCTCCTGCTTCTCCTCGCGCGGCATCTGCGGCAGGTTGATGCCGACCGTGAGCCCGAGGAAGTTGTAGAGGCGGCCCATCCAGCGGGCGTCGCGATTGGCGAGGTAGTCGTTCACCGTCACCACGTGCACGCCCTTGCCGGTCAGCGCATTCAGGTACACCGGCAGCGTGGCAGTGAGGGTCTTGCCCTCGCCGGTGCGCATCTCGGCGATCTTGCCGAAATGCAGCGCCATGCCGCCCAGCAGCTGCACGTCGAAGTGGCGCATCTTCATCACGCGCTTGGAGCCCTCGCGCACGACGGCGAAGGCTTCGGGCAGCAGGTCGTCCAGGGTCTCGCCGCCTCCCAGCCGGTCCTTGAACTCCTGGGTCTTGTCACGCAGTGCGTCGTCGCTGAGCTTCTCGAGAGTCGGCTCGAGCGCATTGATGCGATCGACAGTCTTGCGGTACTGCTTGAGGAGCCGGTCGTTGCGACTGCCGAAGATCTGGGTCAGGAAATTGGTGGCCATGCGAGCGGGTCGACAGCGACCCCATGGCATGCGGGTCCGCGACCGAAATTCCTAAGAAAGTGAAAGCAGGTGGGCGCGCCTGGCGCAAAATCAACACGCCAAATGGGACGGACCCCGCCGGCACGAGTGCCGGCAAACCGGGCATTTTAGCCGCGTTGCCATTTCAGCACCTTGTCATGAACCGTCGTCTCCACCCCCTCACCCTGCAGCAAGCCGCCGAGGATTCGCCCACGCTGGCGAGCCTGATGGCGCGCGCGCGCGACGCCTCGGAACGGCTCCAGGCCATTCAGGAACTGATCCCGCCCGAGATGCGCTCCGCCGTCCAGGCCGGGCCCGTCGACGGCAACAGCTGGTGCCTGCTGGTGCGAGGCAGCGCCGCGGCGGCCAAGCTGCGGCAGCTGGTGCCTGCGCTCCAGGCGCGGCTGAAATCAAAGGGCTGGGCCGACGTCACCCTGCGCCTGAAGGTCCACGGCCGCCACTGAGAAGCAAAACCTTGTCATCCAGAGCCTTTCGCATAGCACTCTCGGCTTCGGCTGCTGCCATCGGCAGCATCGCGGCTTACTGGACCCTCCTGGCGATGCGCCAAGGGCACATCCTCTTCAACGCCCGCAAGCACCCCGTCGTCCACCTGTCCGACGACTTTTCCACCTACTCCCATACCGTGCCGGGCGGCATGGTGCGCGGCTACATCTATCACCCCCATGGCGAGGAAGCGCTGCAGGACCTGTTCATCTACTTCGCGGGCCGCGGCGAGGATGTTCGCGCCACGGCGCAGGCGCTGCACTGGCTTCCGGAAGGCTTCGGGTTCGCGGCGATCAACTACCGCGGGGTCGCCGACTCCGAGGGGCATCCGTCCGAGCTGGCCTCCGTGCAGGACGCGAGCCAGTTTGCCAATCACTTGCGACGGGCCATCCCGCACGCACGCCTGCACGTCGTCGGCCGAAGCCTGGGAACTGGAGTAGCGATCCAGCTGGTGGCGCGGCAGGAGTTCTCGAGCCTGCAGCTGGTCACGCCCTACGACTCGATGCTGGAGGTCGCGAAGAAGCGCTTCCCGCTCGTTCCGCTTTCGCTGTTGCTGCGGCACCAGTTCAATTCCCTGACGCACTGCAAGGAAGTCGCCGCGAAGACCCAGGTCCTCCTGGCCGAGCGGGACGATGTCGTGCTGCCGGAGCGCTCGCAGAAGCTCATCGCGGCCTGGCCGACGCCCGTCAGCGTGCAGACGATCACCGGCTCCGACCACCACAACATCATGGGCCTCGAGGCGACCTGGCTCCACCTCGTCGATTTCGCCTTGACGGCCATCCTCCCCGAGCCGAAGGCGGCATGAGATGAGCACGGTGCGGGAGTTCCACCATGGTTCTGCCATCCCTCTCACATCGCGAATGGGCGCTGCTGGTCTTCTTCGCCGCGCTGTTGGTGACCGCCTTCGCGGGGCCTGCACTCCCGCCTCCTGAACTGGGCGGCGCGCCCTTTGCCGACCGCCGCGCCTGGCACGGACTGCCGAACGCGATGGACGTGCTGAGCAACCTGCCCTTCGCCGCGGTCGGCATCTGGGGCCTGCTCCAGCTGCGCCGGCTCGACCGGGCGCGGGAAGCCGCTCCGGACGCCATGGCGGCGCCATCGGCAGGGCCCGACAACGCACTCGACTGCGCCCGGATGTTCTTCGCAGGACTGATCCTCACCGCCGCGGGGTCGGCCTTCTATCACCTGGATCCCGAGCCCCTGAGGCTGGCCGCGGATCGTGCCGGCATGGCCGCCGCGTTCGCCGGCATCGTGGGCGTGGCGGTCTGCGACCGGGTGAGTTCACGCGCTGGCCGGCCGGCGGCCTGGCTCACGCTGGCCGGCGGGTGGCTTGCGGTGGCCGCCTCCCTCGAGACGGGCAACGTGCTGCCGTGGGGGCTGGTCCAGTTCGGCGGGATGGCAGTGCTCCTGACGCTGGCGTTCGCCAAACCGATCGGCAGCGGTATCGGATTCAAGCCAGCTTGGGTGATCTTTCTCTACGGCCTGGCGAAGCTGTTCGAGCTGTGGGACCACGCCATCTTCGAGGCGACGCACGAACTGGTATCGGGTCACACCCTCAAGCATCTGGCTGCAGCGCTCGCGGCCCTTCCCGTGCTGCATGCGGTTCGGGTGATGGGAAGGCAGATCCTGCGACAGGATTCGGGTACAGCCGCGATGACGGCCTGAGGAGCCAGCGGGCGCCGGCGTCGAAGCTGCGGCAGATTCCGGTGGCGATGACGCCGGTGACAGCGAGCATCGCCGCGGTGTGGATGGCGACGGCCGCGAGCGCCAGCATCAGCGAGTCCGAAGTGCTGATTTCCGGGGTCGACGCATCTCCCAGGCAGAGCGGGACCAGCGCCGGCACCAGCATCAATCCGGCGCCGTGCGCGCTGGACATCATGAAGGACCAGAGGGCCAGCCCGGCGTGCCCCGCCGGCGCGCGCGCCCTCTGCGGCATGCGGCCCCACAGGTGAAGCAGCGCCACGACGATCAGCAGGCCGCCGGCCACGGCTTGCAGCAGCACGCGGTCCATCGACAGCCCGAGTGCCACCGCGGCAGCTACCAGCGCGACCGAGGCGGCGTGCCCGAGGGCAATCGGCACCAGGGCCCACGCCGCCCGTGACCGATCGCGCGAACGCACGCCCCACGCGGCGGCCCACATCCAGCCGGTGGCGGGGTTCAGCCCATGAAGGGCGCCGACCCCCGCGATCACCAGCCATGGCCAGAGGCTTCCCATGACATGTGTTCCAGCTCGGGCTGCGCAGGCTTGCTTCAGTCGTGGACGCAGCAGGCGTGGGCCACCGGCTTCGCGCGCGGTGCCGGGTCGTAGCGATCGTGGTGGCGCACCCACTCCATCTTGTTGTCCACATCACGCTCGCCGCGGCCTTTCGGCGTGAGATCGAGCATGGCGTAGGTGCCCATCATCACCTCCACCCCGCGCCCGTAGGTCGAGTAGGTGTGGAAGATGCGGCCGGCCTCGTCCTTGTAGAACACGCTGATGCCGGGCCATTCCTCCGATGCGAAAGGCCACTCGCCGTAGTTGTAGTGGAGCGTGCCCTTGGCCACTTCCTCCGGCGTGAAGGTGACGCCGAAGTCGCGGTTGAAGTCGGTGCCATGCGAGGACACCCATTTGAACTGCCAGCCCATGCGTCGACGAAAGCGCTCGATCTCCGCCAGCGGCGCGCGCGAGATGGCCACGAAGGTGACGTCGCGATGCGCCAGGTGCACTTTCATGCCGTCGGTGTGGTCGGCCATGAACGAGCAGCTCGGGCAGCCTTGCTCCCACCCCGGCGCGAGCATGAAGTGCTGCACAAGCAACTGGTGGCGGCCTTCGAACAGCTCGGCGAGCGTGCGCCGGCCTTCGGGGGCGTCGAAGGCGTAGTCCTTCTCGACGCGTTCCCACGGCAGCGCGCGGCGCTCGCGGGCAATCTGGTCGCGCAGGCGCGTGAGTTCCTTTTCGCGCGCCAGCAGGGCCCTGCGCTCGGCGATCCACCGGCCCTTCGACACGACGGGATGGTCCGGTGTGCTTGTCTCAAGAACGGGTGTGTTCACGACGTGCTCCTTTCGCGGCTCGACGCACCTCTGGGGCGCCGCACGGCGCGGACCTTTCCGCTCCCTCCGCCGCCCGCATAGAAGAGGTCCGCCCCATCGGACTCGAGCCCGCTGACGCCGGTACCCCGCGGCATCTCCAGCCGCTCGATGACCTCGCCGCTTTGCGGATCGATCCGGCGGATGTCGCTGTCGTCCCCTTCCCAGGTCCCATGCCACAGCTCGCCATCGACCCAGGTCACGCCGGTGACGAAGCGGTTGGACTCGATGGTGCGAATGACCGCGCCGGTCGCGGGATCGATCTGGTGGATCTTGCGATCGCGGTACTGGCCCACCCACAGGCTGCCCTCGGCCCACGTGAGCCCCGAGTCGCCCCCGTTGCCCGGCGCCGGGATCGACGCGACCACCTGGCCGGTGGCCGGATCGATCTTGTCGATGCGCGATTCGGCAATCTGGTAGAGGTGCGTCCCGTCGAAGGCGGTACCGGCGTCGCCGACACAGGCCAGGGCGCGCGTGGTCTGGCCGCTCTCCGGATCGAACGCGATCAGACCGGCGCTGGTGGCAGCCCAGACGCGCTGGCCGTCGTGAGTCACGCCGTGCACGCTTTCGGCGCCGGCGAAGGGCCCGTACTCGCGCACGATCTCGGCCGCATGCACCGCGGCCTGGGGTCTCTTCTTGAGGGTCTTGCTGATCACCGCCTGCTCCTTGTGATGCGCCTCGGATTGGCGCCTGGAGTCAACTCTAGTCAAGCGCGAGCGCAGCGGGGAGTAACAAGATCGTCGTGAATCCGGCCATCGGCGGCGACAGCCAGCGCTGCGCCCGGGCCCGACCGATCGAGCGCACCCGACCCTCTGCCTCGAGCTCGGCGAGTGCGCGCTGAACGGTGCGCTGGCTGGCCCCCAAGGCCAATGCCAAAGCCGACGTCGACCACGCCGCGCCGTCGGAAAGCAGCGCCGCCAGCGAAGCCTGCTCGCCATCGATGGGCGGCGCCAGCACGACGACGGTGCGCTCATCGCGCGGCCTCAGGACGAAGCCCCGCGCGGTGGCCTCGATGCGGGCCAGCGCCGTGACGAGCGCGCGCAGACGGCCGATCTCGACCCGCAGGCGCGCTCGATGCGTCTCGTCGGGATCGCGGGTGCGGAATGCGCACGCGATCAAGGCTTCCCGATCGACATCGCCAGGCCACGCCTCGGCCAGCGCGCGCGCCAATGCGAACAGCACCGGCCGCCGCGCCAGCGGCCGCCACTGCGCATCGATACCCAGGCCGCGGCGGCAGGCGTCGACCACCAGGGCACCGGAGTTCAGGAGCGCCGCAACCTCGTCGAGGCGCAGCGGCTGCTCGCCGCCGGCGCCGAGGCGCCGGGCGGCCGGACGATCGAGCAAGGCGCGCGCCTCCCCCACCTCGGCCAGGAGCGCCGGCACGCGTGCGCGATGGGCCGCCTCGTGCGCGCGGGCGAGCGCCGCCCGGGCGGCGTCGATGCGCAGCGATCGCAGCGCGAGCTCGGCCTCGGTCAACGCGGCCACTGCCTCCAGCGAGGGCGGCTGGGCTCGCGCATCGAGCGCTGCCAGCGCGGCCGCAGCCTCTTCCAGGTGGCCGAGCAGCAGCAGCCGGCGCGCCGCGATCAGCCGCGCCTGCAGTGCGTTGGCATGGTCGCCGCGCGCCTCGAGCGTGGCCGACGCCGTCGCCAGCAGGCGCGGCGAGCCGCCGAGGTCGCGCATGGCGAGCGCCACTTCGGCCTCGGCAACGATGCAGCGGGCACGCGCCAGTTCCTCGTGGGCGCCGAAGGCGCGCGCGGCGCCGCGCAGGAGTTCGCGGGCGCGCGCGTGCTCGCCGAGCTGCGCCATGGCGATGCCGCGCAACGCCAGCGCCGGCGGGTCACCGCGCAGGGCGACGCGCTTGAGGGCACCGAGCGCATCGCCGGCGGCAAGAGCGCGCGCGGAGGCGGCGATCAGGGAGTCCATGGCGACAGGCTACCGCAGCGCGGGGGCGTCGCTGCGCGCCCGTGCTTCAGGCGCGGACCGGCGTGACAGGCGCGGCGGGCGCCTGACTGGCCGACGGCCTTTTCCGGACGGGAGGATGTTCGATGGTGCCGCTTGTCGGAATCGAACTGACGACCTACCGCTTACAAGGCGGTTGCTCTACCAACTGAGCTAAAGCGGCATCGGAATGGGCGTTGATTCTAATGGCGCCACCGCGCGCGCCGTCCCCGTTGCTTCTGCGGCTACTTGATGCGCTTCAGTGAAGGACGCGAACCGCCCGCGCCCGGCGGCCGCGGCGGATCTTCCGGGTCTGGCGACGTGGATGCCGTCGTTGTTGCCGCAGCGTCCTCGGTCGCACTTTCACCGCTGATCAGGTGCACCACCTTGCCGGCATCGGCTTCCGCGCCGCGCGACGCATCGCGCAACGGCATGCGCGCCGGGGTCGCTGCCGGACCGGCCTGTGTCCCGCCGGCATCGGCCGGCGCCGCCGTGGGAGCGGGCGCTGGAAAGGCCATGCCCTGGCCGTTCTCGCGCGCATAGATCGCGATCACGCGGCCCACCGGCACGCTGATCTCGCGCGCGGTGCCGGCGAATCGGGCCTTGAACTCGATGAAGTCGTTGCCCAGCTTGAGCGAGCTGGTCGCATCGAAGCTGATGTTCAACACGATCTCGCCGTTCTTCACATACTCGCGCGGCACCTGCACGGTGTCGTCGACTTGCACCGCCACGTAGGGGGTGAAGCCGTTGTCCGTGCACCATTCGTACAGCGCCCGGATCAGGTACGGGCGGGTCGAAGAGGACTCCAGCGCATTGATCATGGAAAAAGCAGCAGCAGCGTTTGGCGTTTACTTGCGCATGACCTTTTCGGACGGCGTCAGCGCTTCGATGTAGGCCGGGCGCGAGAAGATGCGCTCAGCGTACTTCAGGAGCGGTGCCGCGTTCTTGCTCAGGTCGATGCCATAGTAATCCAGGCGCCAAAGCAGCGGCGCAATGGCGACATCGAGCATCGAGAAATTGTCGCCGAGCATGTATTTGTTCTTGAGGAACACCGGCGCGAGCTGGGTCAGGCGGTCGCGGATGTGCGAGCGGGCCTTTTCCAGCGCTTTCTCGTTGCCCTTGGCGCTGCGGTTCTCGAGCGTCGAAACATGGACGAAGAGCTCCTTCTCGAAATTGAGCAGGAACAGGCGCACGCGGGCGCGGTCGACCGGGTCGCCGGGCATCAGCTGAGGATGCGGGAAGCGCTCGTCGATGTACTCGTTGATGATGTTCGACTCGTACAGGATCAGGTCGCGCTCGACCAGGATGGGGACCTGGCCGTACGGGTTCATCACGCTGATGTCCTCGGGCTTGTTGTAGAGATCCACGTCGCGGATCTCGAAGTCCATGCCTTTTTCGAACAGCACGAAGCGGCAACGATGGGAGAAGGGGCAGGTCGTTCCTGAATACAAGACCATCATGGCTTAAGGCTCCTAAAAACTAAAAAGAGTGGATTGCCCTCGGCAACCCACTCCGCAAGGACGCGTGCCCGCAAAAGCCGGGCCGCGTTCCCTCTGTTACTTCACGTCTTTCCAATACGAGGCATTGAGACGCCACACGAAGACCAGCGCCATGACCAGGAACAGCAGGACCCAGACGCCGACACGGATGCGGGTGTTCTGCGCCGGCTCGGCCATCCACTGCATATAGGCCACGAGATCGCCAACTGCCTGGTCGTACTGAAGCGGCGTCATGGTGCCGGGCGCGACCTGCTCCCATCCCTTGAACACCTCGGCCGTGTGGCCATGGGACTCGACCTTGTCGAAGACCGGGCGGCGATCGCCCTGCAGCTCCCACAGCACGTGGGGCATGCCGACGCTCGGGAACACCAGGTTGTTCCAGCCGGTCGCCTTGGTGTCGTCGCGGTAGAAGGTGCGCAGGTAGGTGTAGAGGTAGTCGGCCCCGGTGCCGCCGTGGCCGGCACGCGAGCGGGCGACCAGGGTCAGGTCGGGCGGAACGCCGCCGAACCAGGCCTTGGCCTGGGCCGGGTCGAGGTTGGCCTTCATGGTCTCGCCGACCTTGTCGGTCGTGAACAGCAGGTTGTCCTTGATCTGCTGCTCGGTGATGCCGATGTCCTGCAGCCGGTTGTAGCGCATGAACGCTGCCGAATGGCAGTTGAGGCAGTAGTTGACGAACAGCTTGGCGCCGTTCTGCAAAGCCGCGAGGTCGTTGGTCTTGTTCGGTGCCTTGTCCCAGGCGATGCCGCCCTCGGCGGCATGCGCGCCGGTCACGATGCCGAGCGCTGCGATCAACGTGAGGATCAGTTTCTTCATCATTGTTGTGTGCTCCGGCTGTCTCAGTGCGCGTGGAAGGTCACGCGCTCGGGCACCGGCTTGAATTCGCCGAGGCGGCTCCACCACGGCATCAGCAGGAAGAAACCGAAATAGAAGAGCGTACCGACCTGCGACACGCGCTCGCCGATCGGCGAAGGCGGCTGGACGCCCAGGTAGGCCAGGACCACGAAGTTGATGACGAACAGCCCGTAGAGGTACCAGTGCCAGCCTGGACGGTAGCGGATCGAGCGCACCGGGCTGTGGTCCAGCCAGGGCAGGAAGAACAGGATGATGACAGCGCCGCCCATCACGACCACGCCCCAGAACTTGGCGTCGATCGACAGCATCATGGCGGCGACGCCGACGGCGACGATCACGATGACCGCCTTGAAGATCGCGGCGAGCCGCGCCTTCCAGACGCCGAAGGCGGCGGCCGCAATCACGCAGGCGATCAGCGCATACATCATCTCGCTGGTGATGGCGCGCAGCATCGAATAGTAGGGCGTGAAGTACCAGACCGGCGCGATGTGGTTCGGCGTCTTCAGCGAATCGGCGGGGATGAAGTTGTTGTACTCCAGGAAGTAGCCGCCGGCCTCGGGCGCGAAGAAGATCACGGCCGAGAAGATGGTGAGGAACACCACCACGCCGAAGATGTCATGCACCGTGTAGTACGGGTGCGAGGGGATGCCGTCCAGCGGATGGCCGTCGGGGCCGCGCTTGGCCTTGATCTCGATGCCGTCCGGGTTGTTCGAACCCACCTCGTGCAGCGCGATCAGGTGCGCCACCACCAGGCCCAGCAGCACCAGCGGCACCGCGATGACGTGGAAGCTGAAGAAGCGGTTGAGCGTGGCGTCGCTCACCACGTAGTCGCCGCGGATCAGCAGCGCCAGGTCGGGGCCGATGAAGGGGATCGCGGAGAACAGGTTCACGATCACCTGTGCGCCCCAGTAGCTCATCTGGCCCCAGGGCAGCAGGTAGCCCATGAAGGCCTCGGCCATCAGGCAGAGGAAGATGGCGCAGCCGAAGATCCAGATCAGCTCGCGCGGCTTGCGGTAGCTGCCGTAGATCAGGCCGCGGAACATGTGCAGGTACACGACGATGAAGAAGGCCGAGGCGCCCGTCGAGTGCATGTAGCGGATCAGCCAGCCCCAGGGCACGTCGCGCATGATGTACTCGACGGAGGCGAAGGCCAGCGCCGCATCGGGCTTGTAGTGCATCACGAGGAAGATGCCGGTCACGATCTGGATCACGAGGACCAGCATGGCCAGCGAGCCGAAGATGTACCAGAAGTTGAAGTTCTTCGGCGCGTAGTACTGGCCCCACTGGTCGTTCCACAGCTTGGTCAGCGGGAAGCGGTTGTCGACCCAGTTCAGCAGCTTTTCGCCTGCGGGGGCGTTGGGCGAGATTTCCTTGAATTCAGCCATGTTCCTTTGCTCCTCAGGCCTTCTTGTCTTCGCCGATCAGAAGGCGCGTGTCGGAGAGGTACATGTGCGGCGGCACCGGCAGGTTGTCGGGCGCGGGCTTGTTCTTGAAGACGCGGCCGGCCAGGTCGAAGGTAGAACCATGGCAGGGGCAGAGGAAGCCGCCGTGCCAGTCGTCGGGCAGCGACGGCTGCGGGCCGGCCTGGAGCTTGTCGATGGGCGAGCAGCCGAGGTGGGTGCAGATGCCGACGACCACGAGGACGTCGGGCCTGATCGAGCGGTTCTCGTTGCGCGCGTACTCTGGGGTGAACTCGTCGGGGTTGCGCTTGGATTGCGGATCGGCGAGCTGGCCATCGAGCTTGGGCAGCTCGGCGAGCTGGGCCGCAGAGCGCTTGAGGATCCACACCGGCTTGCCGCGCCATTCGACAGTCAGCTTCTCGCCGGGCTGCAGACCACCGATATCGACCTCGACCGGGGCACCGGCGGCCTTGGCTTTTTCCGAAGGCTGGAAGGTGCTGACGAACGGGATGGCGGTGGCCACTCCGCCCACTGCGCCGGCACAGCCTGATGCGATCAACCACGTCCGCTTGCTGCTGTCGATCCGCTGGCGGCCGACGGAGATGTCACTCATGGGGGTCCTCAGTCTTCTTCGATGGGGGCTTGGGTCAACCGACGATTGTAGCGGAGCGTCACAAGCGAATTCAACGCGAGCGCAAGGCGTGGCCGCAGAGCAAGTGGCCCTCTATACTGCCGCGGTCCAACAACAAGCGCGCGAGGTCATCCCCCATGAGTTTCTTGAAGGAATTTCGCGAGTTCGCCGTCAAGGGCAACGTGGTCGACCTCGCGGTCGGCGTGATCATCGGCGCCGCCTTCGGCAAGATCGTCGATTCCATCGTGAGCGACGTCATCATGCCGGTGGTGGGCCTCGTGTTCGGCAAGCTGGACTTCTCGAACCTCTACGTGGTGCTGGGCACGGCGCCACCCGGCGTTGCCAACAACCTGGCGGATCTCAAGAAGGCGGGCGTGCCTGTGCTCGCCTACGGCAACTTCATCACCATCGTGGTCAACTTCGTGATCCTCGCGTTCATCATCTTCTTGATGGTCAAGCAGATCAACAAGCTGCGTCGCAGGAACGAGGAATCACCGCCGGCCGGCCCCCCCGAAGACATCATGCTGCTGCGCGAGATCCGCGACAACCTCAAGCGCCCCTGAAGGCCAGCGCGCGCGCCATCCGGATCGCCTCGATCAGGCTGCTCGCGTCGGCCCGGCCGGTGCCCGCGATGTCGAATGCGGTGCCGTGATCGGGACTGGTGCGCACCAGCGGCAGTCCCAGCGTCACGTTCACGCCCTTCTCCACCCCAAGGTACTTGACCGGGATCAGGCCCTGGTCGTGATACATCGCGACCACCACGTCGAATTCGCCGGCGTGCTGCGCGGTGGCGCGAGCGCGCATGAAGACGGTGTCCGGCGCATGTGGCCCGTCGGCGGCGATGCCCTGGGCACGCGCGGCCGCGATGGCGGGCGCGATGATGTCGCGCTCCTCTGTCCCGAACAGCCCGCCCTCCCCCGCATGCGGATTGAGGCCGGCAACGCCGATCCTCGGCGCGCGCCCCAGCAGCGAGGACAGCGCGTCGTGCGCGATGCGCAGGGTCTGCAGCACGCCCTCGAAGCTGACGGCATCGATCGCCGCGCGCAAGGACATGTGGATGCTCACGAGCACGGTCCGCAGCTCGTCGTTGGCCAGCATCATGCGCACCGGGAGATCGGCCACGGGGCGGCCCAGGTGGGCTGCGGCCTCGGCCTGCAGCAGTTCGGTGTGACCCGGGAAGGCATAGCCCGCGGCGGCCAGCGCCTCCTTGTGCAGCGGCGCGGTCACGATCGCCGCCACCTCGCCGCGCAACGCGGCGCGCGCGGCCCAGACCACGCAGTCACCCGCGATGCGGCCGGCGAGCGCGCTGATCACGCCTGGCGCGATCGCTGCATCGGGCGGGCGCACCGCCTGCAGCACGGGAATGCAGCATGGCGGCACGGCGAGAGCCTCGGCCGGCGCCTCGATCAATGCAACCGGCAGCGGGAGCCGTCCCGGCGCCTCGAGCGCCTGCGCTGCCCCCCGGACGACTCCCAGGTCGCCAACGACGAAGCAGCCCCGCGTGAGCTCGGGCGCATCGCGAAAGGCACGCGCGATGATCTCCGGGCCGATGCCCGCGGGATCGCCCAAGGTGATGGCGAGGGCCTGGCTGTTCACGCCGGGTTGTCGATGTCGATGAACTCGTGCGCGAGGCCCAGCTGCGCGGCCACATGGGCCGCCACCGCGGGCGCGCCGTAGCGCTCGGTCGCATGGTGGCCGCAGGCCAGGAAGGCGACGCCCATCTCGCGCGCATAGTGGGCCTGCGGCTCCGAGATCTCGCCGGTGATGAAAGCATCGGCGCCGGCGGCGATTGCGGCCTCGAAATAGCCCTGCGCCCCGCCCGTGCACCAGGCGATGTTGCGGATCGGCCGCGACGCCGGCACGTCGACCAGCGTGATCTTCCTGCCGAGCGCCTTTTCCACATCCGCGGCCAATGCGCGGGCGTTGGCGAAGGTTTCGCCATTGCCGCGCGCGCCGAGGAAGCCGATCTCCTGCTCGCCGAAGCGTCCGGTCGCACCCGCGTGCGCGACCAGGCCCAGCTTCAGCCCGAGCTGGGCGTTGTTGCCGAGCTCGGGATGGGCGTCGAGCGGCAGGTGGTAGGCGAACAGGTTCACGTCGTCGCCGAGCAAGAGCCCCAGGCGCTGCTTCATCCAGCCGGTCACGCGGCCGTCCTGTCCGCGCCAGAACAGGCCGTGGTGGACGAAGATCGCGTCGGCCTCGGCAAGGATGGCGGCCTCGATCAGCGCGCGGCTCGCGGTCACGCCGGAGACGATCTTGCGCACCGAGGTACGGCCCTCGACCTGCAAGCCGTTGGGACCGTAGTCCTTGAAGCGCTCGGGCGCGAGCAGCAGGTCGAAGGCGTGCAATAGCTCGTGTCGGGTGGTGCTCATCGCGCCATTGTGGCCTCGCGGCGCCGCGACTTGAACGCCTGTTCGCCGCCATGCTGCCGCCGTGCTTCCGGACAGGCGCAGACATCAGTGTTTTCCCGGAGTAGACAGGACGAATCGGAATAGCCCCTCCTGGCTCATGTACAGCGGAACCGCCCAATCGTTGAGGGACAATGCGGCTCTTGAAGCCGGCTTCCCACGGCACCGCCACAACCTCTTCTCCCTTTCTCTTTCATGAAACGAACCTGGCTGCTGTTCGCCCAAGCCGTGACCGTGATGCTCGCGGCCTATTTCGTCGTCGCCACGCTCAAGCCCGAATGGATCGGCCGCCGCGCCACCTCGCTGGGTGGCGTGGTGTCGGTGGTCGAGGCACCGGCCTCCGGCCCCTCGGTGATCGCGCCGGGCAGCCTGAGCGCGGCGGCGAAGAAGGCCTCGCCGGCAGTGGTCAGCATCAACACCAGCAAGGCGGCGCGGCGCAGCCCCCGCAGCGACGACCCGTGGTTCCGCTTCTTCTTCGGCGACCAGGGCGACCAGCCGCAGATCGGGCTGGGCAGCGGCGTGATCGTCAGCAGCGATGGCTACATCCTCACCAACAACCACGTGGTGGAAGGAGCCGACGAGATCGACGTCACGCTCAACGACAGCCGCCACGCGCGCGGCAAGGTGATCGGCACCGACCCCGACACCGACCTGGCCGTGCTCAAGATCGAGCTCGACAAGCTGCCCGTGATCGTGCTGGGCAACTCGGACAACCTGCAGGTGGGCGACCAGGTGCTGGCCATCGGCAATCCCTTCGGCGTCGGCCAGACCGTGACCAGCGGCATCGTGTCGGCCCTGGGGCGCAACCAGCTGGGCATCAATACCTTCGAGAATTTCATTCAAACCGATGCCGCCATCAATCCCGGCAACTCGGGGGGCGCGCTGATCGACGTCAGCGGCAACCTCCAAGGCATCAACACCGCCATCTACTCGCGTTCGGGCGGCAGCATGGGCATCGGCTTCGCGATTCCGGTCTCGACGGCCAAGCAGGTACTGGAAGACATCGTCAGGGACGGCAAGGTGACGCGCGGCTGGATCGGCGTCGAGCCCAACGACCTCTCGCCGGAGCTGGCGGAAACCTTCGGCGTGAAGGCCAACAAGGGCGTGATCATCACCGGCGTGCTGCAGAACGGCCCGGCCGCGCGGGCGGGGCTGCGTCCCGGGGACGTGATCACCGGCGTCGGCGAGAAGCAGATCGGCAACGTGCAGGAGCTGCTGACGGCGGTTGCGGGCCTCAAGCCCGGCAACGCTGCGCGCTTCGCGCTTCAACGCGGCAGCGACAAGATGGAGCTGGACGTCACGCCGGGCCCGAGGCCCCGCGCACCGATGCGCCGGGCAGAGTAGGCCCGAGGCGGCTGCTCAGGGCTGCTGCGCCGAATCGGCGCTTTCCTCGGGCGCCTTGCTGTGCCTGACGAAGTAGCGCGCGGCCACGATGCCGACTTCGTAGAGCACACACATCGGGATCGCCAGCGCCAGCTGGGAAACCACATCGGGCGGCGTGAGCACCGCAGCCACCACGAAGGCCAGCACGATGAAATAGCCGCGGAAGTTCTTGAGCTTCTCGATGGTGACCATTTCGAAGCGCACCAGGAGCATGACGACGATCGGCACCTGGAAGGCGACGCCGAAGGCCAGGTAGAGCGACAGGATCGATTCCACATAAGAAGCGATGTCCGGCGTGGCCGCCACGCTGGCGGGCGTGAAGCCCTGGATGAAGCCGAACATCTTGTCCAGCACAAAGAACTGCACGAAGGCGATGCCGGCGTAAGCCAGAAAGCTGCCGAAGATGATCAACGGCAGCGCGAACTTCTTCTCGTGGCTGTAGAGACCCGGCGCGACGAACATCCAGGCTTGGTACATGAGCCATGGGAGCGTCAGCAGCACGGCTGCCATCATCAGCACCTTCAGCGGCACGAAGAAGGGCGAGAACACGCCCACCGCGATCAGCTTGGCGTCCGGCGGCATGTGGGCGCGGATCGGCACCGCGATGAGGTCGATCAACCCGCTAGGACCCGGCCAGATTGCAAGCAGGATGCCTGCGACCGCGAGCCCGTAAACGCAGTAGAGCAGGCGATCACGCAGCTCCATCAGGTGTGCGACGAAAGGCTGCTCGGTGCCGGCCAGCTCGTCGTCTTTGTTCTTGTCGGGGGAATCGGCCATGTGGGGGAGCGCTGCGGGCAAAGGTGGGAGGCGCGCTGCGCGCAGCCGGAACGAGCGGACGGCTCTCAGTCGATCTTGTGGGGACGGTAGCGTGCCACGCGCGCTGCACCCGAAAGTGCCCGGGTACGCACGCCGTTTCGTGCCTTGTACCACTGCGGCATCGCGCCCTGCTTCAGGCGCCATTTCTTGCGGGGATGCTTGTACTCGGGGTAGCTCGGGGTCGGCTCGGCCAACTCGGAGCTCGTCTGGCCGATGTCGGAGAACTGCTTCTCGAAGTCACTGGCACCGGTCTGGATGCTGTGCTCGACATCGCGGGCAGCGTCCTGGACCGTGTCCTTCATCTTGCGCAGCTCGTCCAGGTCCATCGAGCGGTTGACCTCGGCCTTGACGTCGTTCACGTAGCGCTGGGCCTTGCCCAGCAGCGTGCCGACCGTGCGCGCGACCCGGGGCAGCTTCTCAGGGCCGATCACGATCAGCGCGACCGCGCCGATCAATGCGATTTTCGAGATGCCGAGGTCGATCACGGAATCAGGACTTCTGGCGCGCTTCGACGTCGATGGTCGACTTGTCGGCGTTGGCGCCGTTGGCGCTCACCTGGGGATTGGGGGTGGCGGGCGTCTCGGTCGCCGAGCCGTCCTTCATGCCGTCCTTGAAGCCCTTGACCGCGCCGCCCAGGTCGGAACCCATGTTGCGCAGCTTCTTGGTGCCAAAGATCATCACCACGACGAGCAGCACGATCAGCCAGTGCCAGATGGAAAGTGAACCCATGGATTACTCCTGAAGAAGTGTCAGATTTTAGTCGGCGCGGGGGGCTGTCCCTCCGCGAAAGGGGGAATATCAACCCTTGAGCCAGGGGCGGGGGCCGCCCATGACGTGCACATGGAGATGCTGGACTTCCTGCCCGCCCTCGGCGCCCGTGTTGACGACGATTCGGAAGCCGCCCTGCGGGTAGGGGCGGCAGCCCTGCTCCAGGGCCAACTTGGGGGCCAGGGTCATGATCCTGCCGAGCAGCGCCGCATCGTCCGGCGTGACCTGGGCCATCGAGGGGATGTGGCGCTTGGGCACCAGCATGAAGTGCACGGGCGCCCAGGGCGCGATGTCGTGGAAGCCGAACAGTTCCTCGTCCTCGTAGACCTTGCGCGAGGGGATCTGGCCCGCGATGATTTTGCAGAAGATGCAGTTCGGATCAGAGGACATTCGAAGGCTCCATGGAACGGCCCGCATTCATGCGCACCATCCCCTTGACGATGCGATAGAGGAACCAAAGTGAAATCAGCGCCCAGGCGATCCAGCCGGGCAGCAGCAACAGCAGCCAGAGCCAGGAGGTCAGGATGTAGGCCAAGCCGGCCCACAGCACCGAGCGGATGCGCCAGCTGAAGTGCGACGCCTGCCAGCTGCCGGCCGCATCTTCGCGCTTCACCAGGTCGATCACCAGGGCGATCAGCAGCAGCGCGATCGAGGCCTGCGCGCCTGGCAGCACGGCGCCCACCGCCACCACCAGATGCAGGATGTAACTGATCCAGCCCCAGGTCTTGAGCGACGGAGCGGGTTCCACGGTCACGATGTCATTGGGCATGGCGTCTTCGGGTCTCAGTCGTTGGAAGATTCGCGGTCTTTGGCCTTGCGCAAGGCTTTCTCCTCGATCCCGCTGGTGCCCTCGCGCCTTTCGAGCTCGGCCACCACGTCGCGCGGGGAGAAGCCATAGTGCGCCAGGGCCACCATGCTGTGGAACCAGAGGTCGGCCACTTCGTTCACTATTTTCGTGCGCTCGCCGCCATGGTCCGCGTCCTTGGCGGCCATCACCACCTCGGTGGCCTCCTCGCCGATCTTCTTGAGGAAGGCGTCGGGGCCGCGGTGCAGCAGGCGCGCGACGTAGCTCTTCTCGGGATCGCCGCCTTGGGACGGCAGGCGGCTCTCTATCACTGCGGCCAGGCGGGCCAGTGCGTCTTCCATCGGGCGTTGCGGGGCGTCGGTGCTCATCTAGGCGAGGCAGAGTAGATCGTTGCAGGGTCTTTCAGGACAGGCTCGGTCACCGTCCACCGGCCGTTCTCGTACTTGCTGAAGAAGCAGCTGTGACGCCCCGTGTGGCAGGCAATGCCGGGCTCGTGGCCGGTCTGCGTGACCTCGAGCAGAAGCACGTCGTTGTCGCAGTCCATGCGGATCGAGTGCACGGTCTGCACATGGCCCGATTCTTCGCCCTTGAACCAGAGCTTGCCGCGCGAGCGGCTGAAGTACACGGCGCGTCCCAGCTCGGCCGTCTTTTCCAGGGCATCACGGTTCATCCACGCGAACATCAGCACGTCCTTGCTGCCGCGTTCCTGCGCGATCACCGGCACCAGGCCGCTCGCGTCCCATTTCACTTCGTCTAGCCAGTTCATGTCGGACATTGTCGGGGATTCACATGACGAAAGCCGGATGCAGGCGGATGTCCGCCTCCCCTCACATCCGCACGGGAATCCCGCGCGCGGCCATGCAGGCCTTGGCCTCGCCGACGGTGTATTCGCCGTAATGGAAGATGCTGGCCGCCAGCACCGCATCAGCGCCGCCGGTCTGGATGCCGTCGGCCAGGTCGTCCAGGCTACCGACGCCGCCGGAGGCGATCACCGGCACGCTCACCGCGTCGCTCACCGCCCGCGTGAGCGCGAGGTCGAAGCCGCTTTTGGTGCCGTCGCGGTCCATGCTGGTCAAGAGGATCTCGCCGGCGCCGCGGCGCGCCATCTCGACCGCCCACTGCACCGCGTCCAGGCCGGTGTTCTTGCGGCCGCCGTGGCTGTAGACGTCCCAGCCGGGGCCGCGCAGGCCTTCGTCCTCGGCGGAGCGCCGCTTGGCGTCGATCGCGACCACGATGCACTGGGCGCCGTACTTGCGCGAGGCGTCCTCGATGACCTGCGGATTGGCGATGGCGGCCGAGTTGAAGCTGGTCTTGTCGGCCCCCGCATTGAGCAGCCGGCGCACGTCTTCGACGGTGCGCACGCCGCCGCCGACGGTCAGCGGAATGAAGACCTGGGAGGCAACCGCCTCGATGATCGGCAGGATCAGGTCGCGGTCGTCGCTGGTGGCCGTGATGTCCAGGAAGGTCAGCTCGTCGGCGCCCTGGGCGTTGTAGCGTGCGGCAATCTCGACCGGATCGCCGGCGTCGCGCAGCTCGACGAAGTTGACGCCCTTGACCACGCGGCCGCCGGTCACGTCGAGGCACGGAATGATGCGCTTGGCAAGCATGGTGAGTTGGGTCGGAAAGGGGTTCAGAGGACGGTGAGCTGCTGCCAGCCTTGCCAGCTCCCGCCCGGCACCAGCAGCACGGGCTCGTCGATGCGCGCGGCCTCGACGCAGAGCATGTGGCGCCAGCCGTCGTCGGGCAGATCCTGGAGTTGGGCACTCAGCTCGGGGCCGGGATTCCAGACCACCGTCTCGGTGCAGCTCGCACTTTGCGCGATCTCGAGCGTGCCCGAAGGCTGCACCAGGTGCAGGGGCTTGGCGGGCGCCGTGTAGACGCTGTCGAATTCGGTGCCGAAGCGCAACACGGGCGCGAGGTCCACGTGGCGATCGTCGCGCACCGCATCCCAGCGGTTGGCGCCCTGCAGGCCTTCCAGCGACGCCTGGGCGATGTCGTCGACGCGCAGGTAGCTGTGCAGCGCGGCGGCAAAGGACCAGGGCGCGCCACCGGTGTTGTCGATGGCGAGCGCCACCCGCAGGGCGCGGGGCGCCAGGGTCACGGCCAGCTTGGCATGGAAGGCATGCGGCCAGATTGCCCGCGTGGCCTCGTCGTCGTGCAGCGAGAAAACAAGGGTGTCGGGCTTGCCGCCGGCGCCATCCGGCTCGGGCCGCCAAGCGACATTGCGCACGAAACCGTGCTTGGGCAGCGTTCCGCGCTGGTTGAACTGGGGCCAGCACACCGGCACGCCGCCACGGATCGCGCTCCGGCCATCGAAGCGCGCCTCCGGGCTGAGGTAGAGGCGCTCCACGCCATCCGCCGTGATCCAGGACAGCACATGGGCACCGTGCAGTGCTACCGTGCAGGCACTGCCGTCGGGCAGGGCGAGGCGCAATGCGGGCTGGCCATGGAAATCGAGCTCTTTGAGAGACATGGCCCCATTCTAGATTTGGCGTGTGACCGCCGAGGCCGCCGCGGCATGCTGATCTGGGGGAGCTAGCGCGATGCGTTCGTCATGCGTGTGAGGTGTCGCCAGCACTGAGCGCGTCAAGCGCGCCTTCGGCCTACCAGCGCACCCGCAGCCCCGCCGAGGCGTTGAGGTGCGATTTCACGCGCGTGTCTCCGCCGGAGGCCCACAGCTTGCCTACTTCGCCGTAGAGGCTGGTCGATTCGCTCAGTGACAG